>CAMVDI010000006.1 GCA_947166205.1 uncultured Clostridia bacterium | reverse complement strand
TCATGTCAAAATGACTGCCCCGGACTTTCTGGAAGGCAGCGTGAAGGAAGCGCTGGGCTACGGCTTCAGCTATGCTCAGTTCGACCGCGCGGGCTACGGCTTCCTGCACTTCTCCTGCGACTTCGGCCCGACCCAGTTCGTGGCGGTGCGTCATGCCATCGCTCAGCTGCTGGACCGGAACGAGTTTGCCAACACCTTCTGCCAGGGCTGGGGCGGCGTCGTCAACAGCCAGTACGGCACGGGCCTGTGGCAGTATCAGATGGCCGAAGAGTGGCTGAACGAGAACCTGAACACCTATCCCTACGATCCGGAAGCTGCCGTGAAGACCCTGGAGGAAGACGGCTGGGTCCTGGCGGAAGACGGAACTCCCTATGTGGAAGGCATCCGCTGGAAGGAAGTTACCCCCGAGCAGGCCGGAACCTATCAGTACAACGTGACCCTGGCCGACGGCCGCATCCTGATGCCCCTGAAGCTGGACTGGTCCTCCTCTGACGGCAACAGCGTGTCCGACCTGCTGAGCGTCATGCTGGCCAACGGCGAGCAGACCAAGGCTGCCGGTATCGAAATCAACCAGCAGGTGATGACCTTCACCGAGCTGCTGAACTACTACTACCGTGACGCGACCCAGGGCGACAAGTACGGTGTGCCCACCTACTGCCTGTTCAACCTGGCGAACAACTTCAACCCGGCCTTCGACCAGTCCTATGAGTGGACCCAGGATCCCGACATGATCGCCCAGGGCTACAACGTAAGCCGCCTGTACGATCCGGAGATCGACAAGCTGTCCATGGACATGGTGTACGGCGTGGAGAGCGGCGACATCGACAAGTACATGGAAATCTGGAAGGCCTATGAGCTGCGCTGGAACGAGCAGCTGCCCCAGGTGCCGCTGTACAGCAACGTGTACATCACCATGTATCCGGATTGGCTGGAGAACTACACGCAGGATTCCTTCTGGGATTTCCAGCAGGCCATTCTGTACGCGACCGTGGCTGAATAATCTGAACGGTTGAGTCTCCGCAGGGGCGGGTCTGCCTGACCCGCCCCTTCTTTGACCGCTGAGGGGCTTCCCCCTCCGCCCGCCTCCCGGAAGGGACCGGACGGGGGGAAGTCCCCTCGGCAGCCAGTCATGCATTATGTCCGAACCGCGGCCTTTTTTTGCTTTTCCGCCGTCCGGACATAGTGCATGGCGCCGGAAACAGAATCAGTAAAGAGAAGGGAAGAACGACAACATGGGCAAGTATATCCTGAAGCGTCTTGTCTACATCGTCGTGGTTTTTCTGATTGTTTCCCTGCTGATGTTCTCGCTCTACAACCTGATCCCATCGGATCCGGCCAGGCAGGAGCTGGAACCCCAGCGGAGGGGCATGAAACCGGACGAATACGAAGCGGCCTATCAGCGCCTGCGGAAGCAGATGGGCCTGGATGATCCGCTGATCGTCCGATATCTGCGATGGATCGGACTATGGAAGGATGTCAGCGGAAAGTTCAACGGCATCTTTGAGGGCAACTTCGGTTACTCCAACCTGTACAAGCAGGGGGTTATCGAGGTCATCAAGGCGCCGATGGGCAATACCATCTTCATCAACATCTTTTCCACGATTCTCTCCCTGGGCATCACGATTCCCCTGGGGATCTTCTGCGCGGTGCACAAGGGAAAGCGCTTTGACCAGACCACCCAGGTGGTGACCATGCTGGGCTATTCCATTCCGATCTACATCATCGCGCTGATCTTCATGTTCCTGTTCTGCATCGTGTGGCGGATCTTCCCGGTCATGGGCATGAAGACGCCCGGCACCACCTATACGAACAGCTGGGACGAGTTCAAGGACATGCTGTACCATATCACGCTGCCCGTGATCGTCATGACCTTCGGATCCCTGGGCGGCATGACGCGGTATGTCCGTTCGGCGATGATTGACGCGCTGAGCATGGACTATATCCGGACGGCCCGGGCCAAGGGTCTGCGGGAAAAGGTCGTCATCTATTCCCATGCCTGGCGGAACGCGCTGCTGCCCGTGATCACCAGCATCCTCGGCTGGTTCCTGTCCATCTTCTCCGGGTCGGTGATCATTGAGAACACCTTCTCCCTGAACGGCATGGGCAAGCTGTACTGGGCGGGGCTGAACAACCTGGACTTTGAGCTGGTGCTGGCGATCCAGATGTTCTACTCCATCGTCTCGCTGGTGGGCTCGCTGCTGATTGACATCAGCTACGGCCTGGTGGATCCCCGGGTTCGGGTGGACAAGTAGGAAGGAGAAGCAAAATGAGCGATTCAAGAAAAAAAGGCTTCTTCCTGACGAGATGGCTGAAGCGCGGCGTCCTGGGGCACGACCGGGAGGTCCGCGATATCATGAAGGAAGAGCAGGTGCAGACCCCGCTGCGCACCATGACGAAGGCGTTCTTCGCCAAGCGCACGGTCCGGATCGGCCTGGCGGGCTTCATTCTGATCTTTCTCTTCGTGCTGATCGGACCCCGGTACTGGGTGCTGGATCTGTCCGAGCAGGACTCGACGCTGATCAACCTGCCGCCTTCCTCCGACTTCATGGCGATCCCCGGAGACATGAACGGGAAGATCGTGGACGTGGCCGCGGGCCGCACCTACGGCATCGGCGTGGATACGGAAGGAAAAATCCATACCTGGGGCTATACCCGGATCACGGACAAGGTGAATCTGGCGGATGTGCCGAAGGATGTGCTGGAGGCTGACATCATCATGCTGGCCGCCGGTGAGGACCACGTGGTGGCCATGGATGAAAACAGACAGCTGTACGTCTGGGGAAACACCCGGCTGCAGCAGGGCAAGTTCTCTTCGGATATGACAAAGGCCATGAAGGCCGCGGCCAAGGGGGAGAAGAGCGAGAGCTGGGACATCATCCAGCTGGAAGCCAGCAATCAGTTCTCCGCGGCCCTGTCCTCCGACGGAACGCTGTATCTGTGGGGAAACACCAACATGGCGGATATCAAGATCCGCAGCCAGTATCAGGGACAGATCGCCAAGGTCGCGCTGACCTCGAACGAGTACCTGTGCCTGCTGAAGGACGGCACGGTGGCCTATACCGGCTACAAGGACAAGGGAAGCCCCTTCGCGGCGATTCCCGCGGGGCTGCAGGGGAAAAAGGTGGTGGATATCGCCGCTACCTCCGGATCCGTGGCGGCCCTGACCGAGGACGGGGAGGTCTTTGTGTGGGGCCCCTCCACCTCCGGCGAGAAGAAGATTCCCGCCTTCGAAAAAAAGGTGGTGGCGATCTACGGCGGCCGCGCGCACTATGACGCGCTGATGGAGGACGGAACGGTCGTCGCCTGGGGAAACAACAAGTATCATCAGACGGATGTGCCCGGCGGACTGGCAGGCATTCAGCGGATCTACACGGGCAACTTCCAGAACTACGCGGTGGACACGGAAGGAAAGGTCCACACCTGGGGCCTGAAGGGCTTTACCCTGGGGACGGACAGCCTGGGCCGCGACCTGCTGACCCGGATCGTGAACGGCGGCCGTGTCACCATGACCGTCGGCGCCATCTCCGTCATCATTGCCACGCTGATCGGCGTGCTTCTGGGCGGCCTGGCGGGATACTTCGGCGGCAAGACGGACCTGCTGATCATGCGTGTCGCCGAGGTGGTGGGCGGCCTGCCCTTCATCCCCTTCGCCATGATCCTGTCCGCGGTCATCGGAACCCGGCTGGATCCGACCCAGCGCATGTACCTGATCATGGTGGTGCTGGGCATCCTCAGCTGGGTGCCCACCTGCCGCCTGGTCCGCGCGCAGATCCTGGCCCAGCGTGAAATGGAATACGTGACCGCGGCCAAGGCCATGGGTATCCGGGAGGTGCAGATCGTGTTCAAGCACATCCTGCCGAACGTGATCTCCCTGCTGCTGGTTTCCATGACGCTGGATTTCGCGACCTGCATGCTGACGGAGAGCACCCTGAGCTATCTGGGCTTCGGCATTCCGCTGCCCACGCCCACCTGGGGCAACCTGCTGACCGGCGCGAACAATTCCGTCGTCATCCAGCAGTACTGGTGGCAGTGGGTGTTCCCCGCGGCGATCTTCGGTGTCTGCACAATCTGCATCAATATGATCGGCGACGGCCTCCGCGACGCGGTGGACCCGAAATCTCAGGAAAGGTAAGGAGGGGAAGACATCATGGCATTGCTTGAACTGAATCATCTTCATACCTTCTTCACCACAAAGCGGGGCATCGTGAAGGCGGTCAACGACGTGAGCTACAGCGTGGAGGCCGGGAAGACCCTGGGGGTTGTGGGCGAGAGCGGAAGCGGAAAGAGCGTTTCCGCCATGAGCATCCTGCAGCTGCTGGACGGAAACGGCTATATTGATTCCGGCTCCATCATGTTTGACGGCCGGGATATGTCGAAGCTGTCCCGGAGCGAAATGGAGAAGGTCCGGGGAAACGAGATCTCCGTCATTTTCCAGGAGCCCATGACCAGCCTGAACCCGGTCTTCACGGTGGAAAAACAGGTCAGTGAGCCCTTCATGATTCATCAGGGGATGAACAAGAAGGAAGCCGCGGCCAAGGTGATCGAGATGCTGCGGGACGTGAAAATCCCGAATCCGGAGACGGTGGCCAAGCAGTATCCCCATCAGCTGTCCGGCGGTATGCGGCAGCGGGTCATGATCGCCATGGCGCTGGCCTGCCAGCCCAAGCTGCTGATCGCGGACGAGCCGACCACTGCCCTGGATGTGACCATCCAGGCCCAGATCCTGAAGCTGATGAACGAGCTGAAGGAGGAGCACGGAACCTCCATCCTGTTCATCACCCATGACCTGGGCGTCATCGCCCAGATGGCGGACGACGTGGCCGTCATGTACTGCGGCCAGGTGGTGGAAAAGGCGCCGGCCCGCACCATCTTCACCAGCAGCGAATTCTCCCATCCCTACACGGAGGGGCTCATGGTTTCCATCCCCCGGCTGGACACGCCCGCCAACGAGCGGCTGGACGCGATCCCCGGCGCGGTGCCTCACCCGCTGGATCTGCCGAAGGGGTGCAAGTTCGCGCCCCGGTGCAAGTACTGCCAGCAGCGCTGCCTGGAGGAGGAGCCGGAACTGACGGAAGTCGTTCCCGGCCAGCAGGTCCGCTGCTTCTACCCCAGAAAGGAGGAGCGCCATGCCAACCTCAGCAAGTGAGAAGAAGCCCCTTCTTCGGATCAGCAATCTGAAGCAGTATTTCCCGCTGAAGACCAAGGGTCTGTATGTGAAGGCGAACGACGGCATCACGCTGGATATCTATGAGGGCGAAACCCTGGGCCTGGTGGGCGAAAGCGGATGCGGCAAGAGCACCTTCGGCCGCACCCTGCTGCAGCTGTACCGGCAGACGGACGGCCGCACCATGTATTACGGCCGGACCCTGGATGATGTTTCCCCCAAGTATATGGGAGAAACCTTCCGGCATCTGGAAAAGCGCCGGAAGGAGCTGCGCGAATATGAGCAGCGCCGGGACGCCCTCCAGCGGGAATACGACGGGATGCAGGGCGGCAAGGAGAAATACGCCAAGGCCAATGAGCTGGAAGCGGCGAAGAAGAAGGCCAACGACGCGTTTCTCGATATGGCGAACCTGGTGGGCGGCTTCATGACCCTGGAGGATCTGAAGCCCGTCAGCGAGATGTTCGGGGCGCTGTATCAGGAGTCCCGGAGGCTGCACGCGGCGGACGAGAAGCTGGAGGATATCCGGCTGAACCTCGCCGACGCGGAGTTCGCCCTTGAAAAGGCGAAGGAAAACGGGGGTAAAACAGCCTCCCTGGAAACAAAGGCCCAGGCCCTGCGCGCCAAAGTGGCGGAAGAGGAGAAGCGCATCGGGGAGATCCGGGAAGAGCTGAAAAAGACCCGGGAAAGGATTGACCGGGAGGCGGAAAAGCACGCGGACGACGAGGAGTTCCAGCGGGTTCAGGGCTTCCTGGACAACGGCGTGGACCTGGCCCGGCTGACCTATAACGAGATCCGGGAGCTTCGGAGCGACCTGCAGATGATTTTCCAGGATCCCTATTCCTCGCTGAACCCCAGGATGACCGTGGGTCAGATTATTTCCGAAGGCATGATCGCGCACAAGCAGTTCAAAAAGAACGATGAGCGCCTGCAGGAGGAAATCATCCGGGTGATGGATGACGCGGGACTGGCGGCCTACTTTGTGCACCGGTATCCCCACCAGTTCTCCGGCGGCCAGCGGCAGCGCATCGGCATTGCCCGGTCCCTGGCAGTGAAGCCGAAGTTCGTCGTCTGCGACGAGGCGGTCTCCGCCCTGGACGTGTCCATCCAGAGCCAGATCATCAACCTGCTGCAGGATCTGAAGGAGCAGCAGCATCTGACCTACCTGTTCATCACCCACGACCTGTCCGTGGTGAAGTACATCTCGGACCGGATCGGCGTCATGTATCTGGGCACCATGGTGGAGCTGGCGGACAGCCAGGATCTGTTCTCCAATCCCCGCCATCCCTATACGGAAGCGCTGATGAACGCCATTCCCACCACGGATATCGACAGCGACCGGAAGATCGAGGTGCTGGAGGGGGATATTCCCAGTCCGGTGCATCCTCCCAAGGGCTGCAAATTCCATACCCGCTGCAAGTACTGCACGGAGATCTGCGAGCATATGGAGCCCCCGATGGTTGAATGCGGGCCGAATCATTTCGTGGCCTGCCACCATATGCTGGGCGCCGGAGCGACGGAGGAAAACAAGTGATTTTCGAACGGAAGTATGAGCGGGCCAGAAACCTCCAGCGGGAACGGATGGGCAACGCGCCCCTGGCGCTGGAGGACGAAAACCTGGCGGAAAAGCTGGAGAAGAAAGATCTGCCGGCCCTGATCATCTCCGCGCTGATTACCATCGTGCCTGCCGCGCTGCTGTTTCTGGGCATCGCCGTGGGTCTCGGATATCTCTTTATGGTTCGGTAGAACCCGCAGTCACCTTCGCCCCGGCGGGGGTGATTTGCCGTTTCAGACAGAAGAATACGGAAGGACGGAAGCTGCAATGAAGTATCCATTTGACGGGGAAGTGTGCCTGGATTATTTCCGGAAGCTGCTGGCGATCGATTCGACCACGGGGCAGTATGAGCGGATCCAGGAGTGGACGGCCCGGGAGATCCGGAACCTGGGCTATGAACCGAGGCTCACCCACAAGGGCGGCGTGCTGGCGGATCTGGGCGGGGAGGGAGATCCCCTGGTGATCTCCGCCCATCTGGACGATATCGGCCTCATGGTCCGGAAGATCAACGGGGACGGAACCCTGAACGTGTGCCCCGTGGGCGGCCTGTATCCCTTCTACTGCGTCACGGAGAACGTCCGGGTTTATACGGGGGACGGCCGGGTCCATACCGGGACGGTCTGCCGGATTCCGAATTCGATCCACGTGACGGAGGAGGAGCTGCGGACCGCGCTGGGGGATTTCCGCACCAATGTGTGCGTCGTGCTGGATGAGCCGGTGAAGACCGCGGAGGATGCCCGGAAGCTGGGGATCGAGACCGGGGACTACATCGGCCTGGAGCCCCGGATGACGGTTTCCGGAGGCTATGTGAAGAGCCGCTTTGTGGACGACAAGGCCTGCGCGGCGGTGATGCTGACGGCCATGAAGCTGATGGGGGAGCGGAAGCTGACGCCCCGCCGGAAGGTGATCGCGTACTTCGCCTGCTATGAGGAGATCGGGCACGGAACCACGTGGCTGCCGGAGGGAGTGAAGGATATCCTCTGCCTGGATATCGCCCCCACCGGTCCGGATCAGAACTCGGAGGAGCACAAGGTTTCCATCTTCGCCAAGGACAGCCGTTTTCCCTATCACAGCGGCATGACCGCCGAGCTGCGGGAAACCGCCCGGGAGGAGGGGCTGGACTGGGTGATGGACGTGTTCACCCCCCACTACGGCACCGACGGGGACGGCTCCGTGCTGGCGGGATACGATATCCGCCACGCGGCGATCGGCCCGGGCACGGCCAACAGCCACGGCTATGAGCGCACGCACATGGACGGGCTGCGGAACACCTATGAGCTGATGATGGCCTATCTCATGAAATAAGAACTCCGATGGAAAGCTCCGCCCGGGAAAGGGCGGAGCTTTCAAGTGTTACGATTCTGTTTCGAAAGCGATTGCGTCTGCGGAAAAACTATGATAAACTGAAGCGTCCCGCCGGGCGGCGGGAAAGAAAGCGTTTCATCCGGAAAGGGGGTGCGGAGGAGCATGCGGAAAAAGGATCGGGGAAGGTACGAGTTTGTGCCGGAAACCTATGAGGACGATCCCGCGGCCTATGGGGAGGCCGGGGAGCCGGGGGAATACGGGGAGGACGTCCCCGGGGATCCGCCCGGGGACGCGGAGGGCCCCTGGGGGGCGGAGGACGCCGGGCCGGAGGACTGGCCGTATCCGGAGGCGGAGAAGCCGGAGAAGCACAGCATCTTCCGCCCGGAAACCCGGAAGCCGAATTTTGTGCTGAGCGTGGCGGTGAACACGGTGCGGGTGCTGGCGCTGCTGGTCTTTCTGGCGGGCGTCGCCGCGGCCGGCGCCGTGCTGGGCATCGCGAAGGGATACGTGGAGACCGCGCCGGAGCTGGATCTGGCCGCGCTGGACAGCCAGGCGCAGACTTCCTTCATCTATGACTGCAACGACAATCTGATCACGGAATACAAGGGTTCGGAGAACCGGGTCATGGTCTCGCTGAGCGCCATGCCCATGAACCTGCGGAACGCCTATGTGGCGGTGGAGGACGCCCGGTTCTACTCCCATCCCGGCATCGACCTGAAGCGGATCGCCGGCGCGCTGGTGAACAACCTGACCTCCAGCGGGACCCAGGGCGGGTCCACCATTACCCAGCAGCTGATCAAGAACACCCTGCTCTCCCCGGAGCAGAGCTACAAGCGGAAGATTCAGGAAGCCTGGCTGGCCCTGCAGCTGGAAGCGGACCCCAGGTACAACAAGAATCTGATTCTGGAAAGCTATCTGAACACCATCTACCTGGGCGAAAACTATTACGGCGTGCAGGTGGCGGCGGAGGGATATTTCGGAAAGAGCCTGGGCGAGCTGACGCTGCGGGAGTGCGCGATGCTGGCGGGGATCACCAACAATCCCTACTACTACAATCCCCGGCGGAATCTCTACACCCGCCGGAGCGATACGGTGGACTACCGGGCGGTCACCAACAACCGGACGGATTATGTTCTCCGGTGCATGTATGAAAACCAGTTCATCACCCGGGAGCAGTACGAGGCCGCCCTGAATCCGGACACGGCCCGTGTGCTGGAGGTTTCCCCCACGGCGGGGGACGCCATGTATCCCTATGCCCACTACGTGGAATACGCGGTGGAGGAGGTCGTGGACATCTTCCTGGAGATGGGCGGGCTGGACAACACCCCGGCGAACCGGGCGGCCATGGAGACAAAGCTGCGCACGGGGGGATACCGGGTGAAGCTGGCGCTGGATCCCCAGATTCAGGAGAAGGTGCAGCAGACCCTGCAGAGCTGGGAGAAGTATCCCGCCCTGCGGGATCCGGCGGACAAGGTGTTCCGGAGCCGGAACTCCGACGGAACCTATACCGAGATCATTCAGCCCCAGGCGGCCTGCGCGGTGCTGGATTACCGGACCGGCGAGCTGAAGGCCATCGTGGGCTCCCGGACGGAGGTGACCGCCCGGAAGACGCTGAACCGGGCGACGGGCATGAAGATGCCCGTGGGCTCCTCCATCAAGCCGATCGCGGTCTACGCCCCGGCGCTGGACCTGGGCGCCAGCCCCGCCTCCATCGCCTACAACATGCCGATTCCGATTCCGGGCTGGCGGGACGCGAAGGGAAACGACAGCTGGCCCACGAACTACGGCGGCGGCGGATATGTGGGGCCGGAACCCCTGCGGACCGCCATGGCGAAATCCCATAACACGGCGGCGGCCTATACGCTGATGACGCGGGTGGGCGTGGAGCGCAGCGTGGAATATCTGCACCGGATGGGAATCGACGACGGGCATATCGACGCGACCCCCTTCGGGCTTTCCCTGGGCTCCTCGGGCATCACGCCCCTGCAGATGACCGTGGCCTACGGCGTGCTGGCCAACGGCGGCGTCTATCAGGAACCCATTTCCGTACTGGGCATCTCGGACTCCGACGGAAACGTGGTCTGGGACGGCCATCAGCATCAGGACCGGCGCCGGGTTTTTGCCGACAGCACCTCCTGGATGATCGTGGATATGCTGAAATCGGTGGTCACCTCCGGCACGGGGGGCTCGGCGAAGATCAAGGGCCAGGTGGTGGGCGGAAAGACGGGAACCAACTCCGACCAGAAGGGCGTTTTCTTCGCGGGCATGACGGGCTATTACGCTTCCGCCCTGTGGATCGGACACGACAATTACAAGGCCCTTTCCTCCAAGTCCACGGGTTCCGGCGCGGCGGCGCCCCTGTGGCAGGCCTATATGGCCAGGCTCCATGAGGGGCTGCCCAAGAAGGAAATCCTGGAAGGCAAAGCCGCGGACTACCGGGTGATCCGGGTGGAAACCTGCGCGGTCAGCGGGCAGCTGGCCACGGACGCCTGCCGGAACGACGCCATGGGCTACGGAACCGTGACGGACTACTGGGCGCAGGGAACCCAGCCCACGGTCTACTGCCAGATGCATGTGACGGAGACGGTCTGCTCCGAGACGGGCATGGCCGCGTCCCCCTGGTGCCCGAATCCCGTGACCCGCGGGGTGATCAGCATTCCGACGGGGCATCCGCTGTACTCCCTGCTGGGAACGAAGTATCAGGATGTGCTGGAGCAGTATCTGGGCACGGCGGCGGCTTCCTCCGGGATGGTGTGCACCTATCATAACGAACAGAATCAGAACTCCGGGATTTCCGCCACGACGGCGGCGCTGATCTCCGACGCCCGGGTGCTGCTGGCCAGCGCCGAGAGCATGCTTCAGGGGATGGACCCCGCCTCCGCCGGGTATCAGGCGGTGAACAGCGCCGCGGCGATGCTGGAGAGCATCATCATGCAGGACACGCCGACCCAGTCCGATGTGGCGGGGGCCATGGCGCTGCTGACCCAGGCCATGGCGGGCATCTACTGAGGAAATCGGCCGCCGGGGAAGAACGGGAAAACGGAAACAGCGGAAAATACGGAAAAAAAACGGAAGAGCGGACAGCCGGGACAGGGGTGCTGGGATGAAAAAGCGGAAAGGGAGCCTCAGAAGGCGGATCAGCCTGCTGCTGATCCTGCTGTGGCTTCCCGCGGGCGGCTTCGGGGAGAAGGGGGAAATGACGCTGACTGCCCCGGAGGGGCCCGTGCGCCCCTGGGATCCCGCGCTGATCCTTTTCACCCTGCCCCGGGAGGGCAGGGTGGACGTGACCCTGGCGGATGAGAACGGGCGGAGCTTTTTCACCGTGGCCCGGGGAATCGAGGGCCGGGAGGGCCGGAACTCCCTGTACTGGAACGGAACCAGCGGGAGGATCCCGGCCCCGGCCGGAACCTGGTTCCTGAAGCTGGACGCGGGATACGGAAGCGCTCTGGCGGAGATCCGGATCGGAGCGGAGGAAGGGGCGGAAGGCTTCTTTTTCACGCCGGCCTCCCCCGGCCCCTTCGGGGACGCGGACCGGACGCTGAACTACTGGACGCTGCCCATGAATATCCGGTATGAGGAGGCCGTCTGGCAGGTGCTGACCTCCCCGATCACCGTGGTGGACAGCGGAAACGGGGAAAAGGCCCAGGTCACGATCCGGAAGGAACCCGCCGCGGACGCGCCGGGCGTGGGGGTCGTCACCTGCGTGACCCAGGGAGTGCACGTGCTGGAGCGGGGAGAGGAATGGACGCTGATCGAGTGCTATTCCTCCTCCTTCAAGTCCTCCAAGATCCTGAACTGGAACACGCTGGTGCAGGGATATGTGCCCACCCGCTTCCTCCGGGAGGAGATCCCGAATCAGGAAATGGGCATGGTGGTGGATAAGCTGACCCAGCGGCTGTATATTTTCCGGGAGGGAAAGCTGTTCTCGACCCTGCTGGTTTCCACAGGCGCCGCCAGCAGCCGCCAGCCTTTCAACGAGACCCGGAGCGGCGAGTTTCTGATGACCAGCAAGGTCGGGGACTTTCCCTCGGGCAATCTGGTCTGCCCCAAGGCGAT
The DNA here is from genome assembly GCA_947166205.1 of uncultured Clostridia bacterium. Next base: position 11,650 of record CAMVDI010000006.1, on the reverse strand, counting down.
CCGCTTCAACAGCGGGGACCTGATGCACGAGGTGCCCTATATCCGGTCGGAAGGCGGCGCGAAAAGCTACGCCGGAACGGAGAGCCGGCTGGGAACCCGGGCCAGCCACGGATGCATCCGGGTTCAGCGGAAGGAAACCCCGGAGGGGGTGAACATGCAGTGGATCTGGGCGCATCTGGGGAAGAACTCGAAGACCCGGCTGCTGATCTGGGAGGACTGGCAGGGCCGGCAGATGGAGACGCCTCCGGAGGACCTGCCGCTCTATTACGATCCGGCGGAGGCCCGGACCTATCATTCCGGGCCCTCCTGCAGCGCCGTGAGGGCGGACACGGTGATGGAAAGCTTTCCCTACGGCCGGCTGGAGGAAGAACCCTTCGTCCGGATGAAAAGCTGCGCGGCCTGCGCGCCGGCGCCCCGCAGGAGCGTCATCGGGAAAATCAACGAGGTTTACGCTCCGGGCGGGGATCATGATCCTGAGCTGACGAAAGCCCGGAAATCATGCCCCCGGCCGGGGAAATAGAGGGAGATATCGGCCATGAATGTGATTGACATTGTGATCCTGGGGATTCTGGGGATCAGCGTGCTGGTGGGGCTGTACCGGGGGTTCATCGCCTCGGTGGCCTCCCTGGGAAGCTGCCTGCTTTCCCTGCTTCTCAGCTTTTATCTGAACCCCAGGCTGGTGGAGTGGGTGCGGAGCAATCCGGAATGGATCCGGACCCTGATGTCCTATACGGACGCGGCGACCCGGATCGGGGACCAGACTCTGGCCCAGACCCCGGTGAGCAGCCTCGGCGCCGGCGGCATTACGGAGATCCTTTCCAAGGTGAGCCTTCCGGAGCCGCTGAACAGGCTGCTGCAGTCCAACCTGCAGAACCAGGTGTTCCAGTCCATGGGGCTGAACCAGGTGGGGGACTATGTGAGCCAGACCATTGTCAGCGCGGTGCTGAGCGTGATCTGCTTCCTGGCCTGCTTCCTCGTCTGCTTCCTGGTTCTGCACCTGGTGCTGGGCTTCCTGAAGGCGGTGTTCCGCTTTCCGGTGCTCAAGCAGATGAACTCCCTGGCGGGGGGCGTGCTGGGCCTCCTTCGGGGAGCCCTGCTGTGCTTCCTGGCCTTCGCGCTGCTGCCCCTCATCCAGACGGTGGTTCCGGTGGGCAATCTGGATCAGCTGGTGACGGAGAGCACCCTGGCGCCGCTGTTCAACAGCAGCAATCTCATTACCGCCATTATGCGGGGCCGGCTGTAGGGCCGTCCCCGGCGGAAAAATATTTTATCAAAGATATTGACGGGGAGGAGGCTGTGTGGTAAATTATATTTGATCAAAGGTTTTCGGGAGAGGACGGTGGTCATCGGATGGAGCGCTATGATATCGCAGTGATCGGGACGGGCCCCGCGGGGCTGGAGGCGGCTGTGACCGCCGCGATCCGCAACAAGAAGGTGCTGCTCCTGGGCCAGCGGGACCTGACCCGGAAGCTGGGACAGGCCCACCTGATCCAGAACTATCTGGGATTCCCCTCCGTGCGGGGGGAGGATCTGGCCCGGGCGTTCCGGAACCATCTGGATCAGATGGGGATCGGGATCACCGAGGAGCGGGTCAGCGCCGTCTACGCCATGGGGGACTATTTTGCCCTGCAGGCGGGGGAGAGCATGATGGAGGCGGAGACGGTGATTCTCGCCACCGGCGTCGTCCAGGGGAAGCCCCTCCCCGGGGAGGAAGCGTCCGTGGGCCACGGGGTCAGCTACTGCGCCACCTGCGACGCGGCGCTGGTCCGGGGAAAGCGGGCCGCCGTGGTGGCTTACAGCCCGGAGGAGGAAAAGGAAGCCGCCTTCCTCAGCGAGGTTTGCTCCGAGGTGCTGTATTTCCCCATGTACAAGGGGGAACCGGACCTGCCGGAGCGGGTGCGGATTCTGCCGGAGCGGGTGACCGGCCTGGAACGGCAGGAGGACGGCATGCTGGTCAGAACCGCGGAATCGGCCTATCCGGTCAGCACGGTCTTTGTCCTGCGGGACGCGGTTTCCCCGGGGCAGCTGGTTCCCGGGCTGGAGACGGAAGGCCCTCACGTGAAGGTGAACCGGAGGATGGAAGGGAGCCTGCCCGGGCTCTTTGCCTGCGGGGATCTGACGGGAAAGCCCTATCAGTACATCAAAGCCGCGGGGGAGGGAAACGTGGCGGCCCTCAGCGCGGTGGAATATCTGGATGAAAAGAAAAAGGAGAGATGAACATGGTGAAGAAGATCAGCGGCGCGGAGTTTGAGACGGAGGCCCGGCAGGCGGAGACCGCCGTGGTGGATTTCAACGCGACCTGGTGCGGCCCCTGCAGGATGATGGCCCCCGTGCTGGACGCCCTGAGCGAGGAGATGGGGGATCAGGTTTCCTTCTACGCGGTGGACGTGGATGACAATCCGGATCTGGCGGCGGAATTCCGGGTCCAGAGCATTCCCTGCCTGGTGATGCTGAAAAAGGGCGTCCCGGTGGATCAGTCCGTCGGCTTCCGGCCGCAGCCGGCCCTGGCCGCCTGGGTAAAGGGAAACCTCTGACCGGCGGGACAGGAGGGAGCCCAATGAAGGACGAAGCATTCACCTCGGCGGAGCATTATCCCCAGCTGCTGCTGGACGGGCAGCTCTGCTTCCCGCTGTACGCGGCGGCCCGGAAGGTGGTCAACGCCTATACCCCCTATCTGAAGCCCCTGGGGCTCACCTATACGCAGTATATCGTGCTGATGTGCCTGTGGGAGCGGGGAAGCATGACGGTGGGGGATCTGTGCGCCAGGCTGTATCTGGACAACGGAACCATCACCCCCCTGGTGAAGCGGATGGAGCGGGACGGATATGTCACCCGCTCCCGCTGCAGGGAGGATGAGCGCGTGGTCAGGATCTGCGTCACGGAACGGGGCTGGGCCCTGCGGGAGCAGGCCGGGGAGATTCCGGCGCGGCTCAGCGGCTGCGTGAGCCTTTCCCGGGAGGACGCCTATCATCTGTATACGCTGCTGTACAGGCTGCTGAAGGATGAATGAGACCGGCAGGGCCGGGACAGAAGGGGATCCGGAAGGATCCCCTTTTTCTGTGGAAAACAGGGGATGGAACAGGGGGAAAAGGCCGCTGAAGGTGGGACGGACGGACGAAAAGAGTGAAAATAATCGCCGGAAAGTGGGAGACAATCCCCTCGGGCCCCGGAGACCGGCGCGCCCGCCGGGATTGTATTTTCAATGTTCACGGCTTTACAAACCGGGCGGCGGAATTATATAATCTCCGCGGTTTGAGGGAGGTTTCCCCGACAGACTGACACATTTTCAGAAAGGATGACCTGCATGAAAAAGTTTCTTTCTCTGATGCTTGCAGCCGTCATGCTCCTGAGCGCCGCTTCCTTCGCCTCCGCGGAGAGCGACCGCTATCTGGGCGTGATGCTGTCCACCAACGTGATGAGCCTGGATACCAATCTGGCCACCGACGGTGATTCCTTCGAAGTGATCGCCGACTGCATCGACGGCCTGACCCAGATGGACGACGAAGGCGCCGCCCAGCCCGCTCTGGCGGAAAGCTGGGACGTGTCCGATGACGGCCTGACCTACACCTTCCATCTTCGTGACGCCAAGTGGTCCGACGGCACCCCCGTGACCGCCAATGACTTCGTTTTCGCCTGGCGGCGGATCGCGAAGGAAGCGGGCGAGTATGCCTACATGATGGACGAGATCGGCAACATCAAGGGCGCCGCCGCCATCATTCATGACGGCGCGGATCCGGAGACCATGGGCGTTTCCGCTCCCGACGACAAGACCTTTGTGGTCGAGCTGGAAGTTCCGGTTTCCTTCTTCCCGAGCCTGATGTATTTCCCCACCTTCTATCCGATCAACGAAGCGTTCTACAACGCTGTGGGCGACACCTACGGCACCAGCCCCGAAACCTTCCTGTGCAACGGCGCCTTCGTGCTGGAGAGCTACACCCCCGGCACCGCCAGCCTGAGCCTGAAGAAGAATCCGGACTACTGGGCCGCTGATACCGTCAAGCTGGCCGGCATCAACTATCAGGTCGTCGGTTCCTCCGACAACGCCCTGACCGCCTTCAGGACCGGCGCTCTGGATATCGTCATGATCAACGGCAGCCAGGTGGATGCCGCGAAGAAGGACCCGGCCCTGGCCGACCGGCTCACCGTGACCGGCGCCGGATACATGTGGTACCTGTCCTTCAGCCAGACCGACAAGAACGCCCAGGGCGGAATGCTGGCCAACGTCAACCTGCGCCTGGCGATCTCCAACGCGATTGACCGGGACAACCTGGTGGACAACTATGTGATGGACGGCTCCCTGGCCACCTACACCGCGGTTCCGCCGCAGTTTGCCGCCAGCGCCACCACCGGGGCGGACTTCTCCGCGGATCAGACCCTTTTCGCCGACTATGTGGGCTTCAATCCCGACAAGGCCGCCGCTTATCTGGAACTGGCCAAGCAGGAGCTGGGCGTTGAGGAATTCACCTTCACCATGATCTACGGCTCCAACGAGGGCGATGAAGTGGCCAAGGTGGCCCAGGCCATCAAGGAAGACGTCGAGGAGCTGCTGCCCGGCGTGACCATCAATCTGCAGAGCATGACCAAGACGGAGCGTCTGGACAAGATGCAGAACGACAACTACGACATCGCGCTGACCCGGTGGGGCCCGGACTACGCGGATCCCATGACCTACCTGGGCATGTGGATCACCAACAACTCCAACAACTACGGTTTCTGGTCCAACGCGGAATACGATCAGCTGATCGCGGACTGCACCACCGGCGCCTACATCTCCGACTATGATGCCCGCTGGGATGCCATGCTGAAGGCGGAAACCCTGGTTATGCAGGAAGCGGTGATCGCGCCCCTGTACACCAAGGCCAATGCCAACCTGATCACCGCCGGCGTGAAGGGCGTCGCCTTCCACCCCGTGGCGCTGAACCGCGTGTACAAGAACGCCGAGATTGAATAAATCCCGGCCATCGGGATATCCTGTTCAGTCAGAGCGGCCCTGAGGACCGCTCTGACTGGTTTTTTTGCCTGAGAAGGATAAAAAGGGTCTGTTCAGCCTGACGCCGGCCCTGCCGCGGGGGGCGCCCGGAAAACCGGATCCCTCCCCCGGGGAGGGGAGGCGCCGGAGGGCTGACCGGCCCCGGAAAAGAAAGTGGAATCAAGATGGGAAAATATATCCTGAAGCGGATCGGCACCGCCCTGCTGACGCTGCTGATCATCACCTTCCTGCTCTTCCTGCTGGTGCGGATCATGCCGGGCAATCCCTTCCCCTCGGAGCGGATGAGCGCGGACATGATCGCCAACAAGCGGGCGGAGATGGGGCTGGACGATCCGATCCCCGTGCAGTTTTTCAACTATATGCGCAGGCTGCTCCTTCACGGGGACTTCGGAAACGGAACCTCCCTGTATTACGGGGTTCCGATTCACACGGTGATGGCCACCTGCATGTCCAATTCCTTCCGGATCGGCGGTCTGGCGATCCTGATCGGAACGCTGCTGGGGCTGCTGCTGGGAATTACGGCCGCCCTGCACAGGGGAAAGTTTCTGGACGGCTTCTGCACGGTGCTGTCCATCATCGGCGTCTGCGTGCCCTCCTATGTGTTCCTGATCTTCCTGCAGTATTATTTCTCCTTCAGGATTCCCTTCTTCCCCTATTTCTTTGACGAGAAGCGGTTTCTGTTCTCTTCCGTGATCCCGTCCCTGTCCCTGAGCCTGTTCACGCTGTCCACCATCGCCCGTTTCACCCGGAACGAGATGGTGGAGGTGATGGACAGCGACTATGTGCGGCTGGCGGAATCCAAGGGCATGTACGGAGGCAGCCTGGTGCGGCGGCATGTGCTGCGCAACGCGCTGATCCCGATCGTTACGGTGCTGGCTCCGCTGATTGTGGACCTGCTGACCGGCGCGCTGGTGGTGGAGAAGATCTACGGCATCAACGGCATCGGCAAGCTGATGGTGGACGCGATCACCGGCGAAGGGATCGACTACAACTACGTGCTGGCGCTGGGAATCCTCTATTCGGCGCTGTACATCGGCATCATGCTGCTGGTGGATATCCTCTACGGAATCCTGGATCCGCGGATCCGGGTGCAGGGAAAGGCGGGTGACGCGTAATGGAAATCCAGGTCAGAAAGGAATCGGATTATACGCCCCAGCCGGGTGACTTTGAGTTCCTGCAGAACCGGGATATCGCCACGGACAGGAACTACGCCTCCCAGGGATACTGGAAGGGCGTGGCGGTCCACTTTTTCAGGGACAGGAAGGCGGTGATCGGCCTGATCATCATCGCCGCGATCATGCTGCTGAGCCTCTTCGGGCCGATGATCAACGAATACGGATACCGGGACATCGTCTCCTTCCGGAACGAGAACAACCGGAAGGTGGTCGCCAAGGGGATTTCCCCCCGGATTCCCGCCCTGCATGAGCTGCTGACCGGACAGACCTATGAGGACGATTTCGCGGAGCGGACCTTCCTCTTCGGGACGGATGACCTGGGCCGGGATCTCTGGACCCGGACCTGGTACGGCGCCCGGGTTTCCCTGATCATCGCCTTCGTCACGATCTTTATCGATATGCTGATCGGCATGAGCTACGGGCTGATCTCCGGCTATTTCGGCGGGGTGACGGACCAGATCATGCAGCGCTTTGTGGAGATCGCCAATTCCGTGCCCCGGCTGGTGATCGTGTCCGTGCTGGCCATCTTCATGCCCAAGGGAATGGGGCTGGTGATCGTGGCGCTGCTGCTGACGGAATGGATCGGCATGAGCAAGATTGCCCGGGCGGAGATGCTGAAAACCAAGGAGCAGGAGTATGTGCTGGCCAGCCGGACCCTGGGAGCCCGGAACGGGCATATCATCTTCAGCCAGATCCTGCCCAACACCATCGGCCCGATCATCACCCAGGTGATGTTCTCGATCCCCACCGCCATCTTCACCGAAGCTTTCCTGAGCTTTGTGGGCGTCGGAATCGCGCTGCCCCAGTGCTCGGTGGGAACCCTGATCGAGGACGGCTTCAACAACATCACGACCCTGCCCTATCAGATCCTGCCGCCGATCATCGTGCTGGCGCTGCTGATGCTGGGCTTCAATTTCATCGGGGACGGGCTGCGGGAGGCTCTGGCGCCGAAGCTGGAAGACATGTGAGGAGGGCGGCATGAGCGAAAAGATTCCCGGCCTGAATCAGACCGAAAACAGCAAGACGATTCTGGAGATCCGGAATCTGGATATCTCCTTCCGGACGAACGCGGGCACGATCCATGCCATCCGCGGCGTGAACCTGGACCTGTGCAGGGGCGAAACCGTCGCCATCGTGGGGGAGAGCGGCTCCGGCAAATCCGTCACCATGAAGGCGGTGATGGGCCTGCTGGACAGCAACGCCACCGTGAACAGCGGGGAGATCCTGTATACCCATACGGATGCCCAGGGGCATGAAGTGACCGAGGATCTGCTGAAGATGAGCAAAAAGGAGCTGCGGAGCCGGATCAACGGCCAGCGCATCGCCATGGTGTTCCAGGATCCGATGACCAGTCTGGATCCCACCATGACCATCGGAAAGCAGATCATGGAGGGCATGTTCCTGCATGAGCGTATGGACAAGGCGGCGGCCCGGGCCCGGGCGCTGGAGCTGCTGAACCTGGTGGGCATCCCGGACGCGGAAAAGCGCTTCCGGAACTATCCCCATCAGCTTTCCGGCGGCATGCGCCAGCGGGTGGTGATCGCCATCGCCCTGTCCGCGAACCCGGATATACTGATCTGCGACGAGCCCACCACCGCCCTGGACGTGACCATCCAGGCCCGGATTCTGGAGCTGATCATGGAGATCCAGCAGAAGATGAAGCTGAGCGTGGTCTACATCACCCATGATCTGGGGGTGGTGGCCAAGGTGGCGGACTATGTGGATGTGATGTACGCGGGCAAAATCGTGGAAGTGGGCAATGTGAACGAGATCTTCTTTGAGCCGAAGCATCCGTACACCTGGGGCCTGCTGTCCGCCATGCCGGACCTGGAGACCGAGGACGACCGGCTGTATTCGATCCCCGGAAGCCCGCCCAACCTGCTGCGCGAGCCGAAGGGGGATGCCTTCGCGTCCCGGAACCGGTTTGCCCTGGCGATTGACGAGAAGGCGGAACCCCCGCTCTTCCAGGTGAGCCCCACCCACTGGGCGGCGACCTGGCTCCTGCATCCGGACGCCCCGAAGGTGGAGATGCCTCCGGAGCTGACGGCGCGGCTGGAGCGGGCCCGGAAGGAGGCGGAGAAGTATCTATGAGCGAACAGACGAACAGGGAGCCTCTGCTGCAGGTCCGGAACCTGGTCCAGCATTTCCCGGTTTCCAGAACCTATACGGTCCGGGCGGTCAACGGCGTCTCCTTCAACATCTATCCCGGGGAAACCTACGGGCTGGTGGGGGAGAGCGGCAGCGGAAAGACCACCATCGGACGCAGCGTGATCCGGCTGTACAATCCCACTTCCGGGAATGTGATCTTCCAGGGAAAGGAAATCGTCGGGCGCATGGACGGGGAAACCCGGGAGATGCTGCGCAGGGATATGCAGATGATCTTCCAGGATCCCATGGCCAGCCTGAATCCCCGGAAGAAGGTGGAGGATATCATCGGCGAGGGGCTGAAGATCCACCATATCGGCGCGGGCAGACAGGAGCGCCAGAAGATGATCGGCGAGATGCTGAAGAAGGTGGGCCTGAGCCCGGAGCACGCCTCCCGCTATCCCCATCAGTTCTCCGGCGGCCAGCGGCAGCGGGTCGGCATCGCCCGGGCGCTGATCATGAATCCCCGGCTGATCATCGCGGATGAGTGCATCTCCGCGCTGGACGTGTCCATCCAGGCGCAGGTGGTGAACCTGATGAAGGACATCCAGGAGGAGACCCACTGCGCGTACCTCTTCATCGCCCATGATCTGAGCATGGTGAAGTACATCTCCGACCGGATCGGCGTGCTGCATCTGGGCTACATGGTGGAGTCCGGAACCAAGGACGAGATCTTCTCCCGGCCGGTCCACCCCTATACAAAGTCCCTTCTGTCCGCGATTCCCCATCCCAATCCCGAGGTGGAGAAGAAGCGGACGGCCCTGACCTATGACTACGCCTCCAGTGGCCTGGACTATGCCGCGGGGACGGAGCATCTGATCGGGGGAACCCATACCGTTCTCGGAACCGACGAGGAGGTCCGCTCCTGGCTGGAATAACACAGGGGGACGGTCCTTTTGTGCGAATTCCTTTTCCCCGCTGAAAAACACCCGCCCTTCCCGGTTTTCGGGAGGGGCGGGTGTTTTGACGGGCAGGCCTGTTTTTTCGGACAGCTTATTTTTTCGGACAGGCCTGTTTTTTCGGATAACTTATCCTTTCGTACAGCCTATTCCTTCTCTTCCGGCTCCGGATCCCGGGGCCACGCGCCCCGGCCCCGCCGGTACTGCAGCGGGGTTTCCCCGGTGACCTGCTTGAACCGCCGGATGAAGGATCCGGAATCGTAATAACCCACCTGGGCGCTGATATCCCGGATGGTCAGATCGGTGGAGGACAGCAGCTCCTTCGCCCGTTCCACCCGCAGCAGGGTCAGGTATTCCAGGGGGGACATGCCCATCTTCTCCTTGAAGGAGAGGGAGAAACGGGTGGTGGAAAGCTCGAAGGAGTCCGCCAGGGCGGTCATGGAGATTTCCGGATCGGAAAAGTGCTCCTCCATGTACCGGACCACCTGGGTGATTTCGTCCTCCTCCGGAGCCGGATCCTCCCGGGCGGCGCCGGCGCTGAGCAGCCGGTCGCAGAGGGTCCGGAGCAGCTCGTCCAGGTCGTCGATGGACTGGCAGGAGGTCAGGGTAAAGATGCTGTAGTTTTCCTGCACCGAGGCGCCGTCGGCCAGGGCGTCGGTGTGGGTGTGCACCAGCGAATTGATCACGTCGCTGTAGATCATCCGGAAGGCGAAGGGGGACATGTCGGTGTTCCGCAGAAAATGCAGCAGATCGTTGATGCGGGTCTCCAGCAGCTCCCGGCTGCCCAGGCTCAGCGCCTGGCTGATGGAGGTGGTGATCTTCCGGGCCTGGGGCAGAATGTCGGGCAGATTGGAGGAGATGTCGCTGTAGCGGAGCACCTTCCGGCTGCCCTTGACGAAGCGGTTCTCATAGGCGGCGGAGGCCTCCAGATAGGCGGCCGGCGCCTCCGCGAAGTCGGTGTGGGGCAGGGAAACCGCCGTCACGCAGCGGCCCCCGGCGCTTTCCCCTTCCCCGCGGATGGCCTCTGCCAGGGCGGGAAGCGTTTCGGGATCGTCCGCGAAGACCAGATAGAGGTTTGCCTTCAGCGCGACCAGCTCCACCCCCGCCCCGGAGCAGCCCGCGAAGCCGGCAAAGGGAGGCGCCCCCAGGTCGAAGGGATGGTCGCTGCCGTCCGCGCCGGCGCAGAGAATGACCGCGTAGGCGGCCCGGTCGATCTCCAGTCCCACCGCGCGCCCGGCGGCCAGGGCTTCCTCCCGGGAGGCAAAGCGTCCCTTGACAAAGCGGAACACGAAGTCATGCCGCTGCACGGGAAGGGCCCGGTCCAGCCGGGTGGTCAGCTCCTGGTTCCGGGTGGTCAGCTGGCGGATGCCGGTGGAAATCTGCTGCAGTTCATCCCGGGAGGCGCCCTCCTCCGGCCGGGAGAGCAGACCGGTGAGGGCCCGGATCGGCTCCGCGTGGCGCCGGGCCATCCACAGGGCGGCGATCAGGCACAGAACCAGGAAAACCGGGAGAATCGCCAGATTGCTGACCAGCTTTCGGGCGATGGAGGAATTGATATCCGCGTTGCGCAGAACGGCGGTGTAGACCAGCCCCCAGTTCCGGCTGGAATAGGTGATCCGGGTCCAGTCCCGGCTCTCCCAGCGGAAGGTGTCGGAGGGCGCCGCCTCGGCGGTGGGCTTCACCCGGTCCGCGGGGACCTCCAGCTCCTCCGCGGAGGAAAGCAGGGTGTCCCCCTGCCAGATATAGGTATTGACCTGGCCGTCGATGGTGCCGGAGAACAGGGACTGATATACGCTGTCCTTGATCAGGAAGAGCAGAACGCCCTTGGAGGATCCGGCGCCGGAATTCAGCGGCACCAGGAAGGTGACCACCCGGGAGCTGTCCACCAGGGAGGAGGAGATCTGCTGGGCGGGCAGGATGGTCATCCGGTCCGCGGAACGGATCAGGTTCACCAGCCGCTCCATGGGCGTATGCTCATAGCGCATCATGCGGGCAAACATGGACAGGGACATGGAGGACGAGGAGGAATAAATCCGGTCATCCCCGAAGAAGTGCAGGAACATCTGGTCGCAGAAGGTGCTGGTGGTGGTATAGGGCACCATCTTCAGCTGAAGGTCATAGGCTTTCCAGGGCTCCTCCTCATAGCGGAAAAAGGCGATATCCGGGCTCAGACCGATCTCCTCCGCCGTGTTCAGCATGGCGGACAGATAGCTTTCGTGCTGGCCGGCGATCCGGGACAGCCGGCTGGTCTGGTGTTCAATGATCTCCTGCCGGGCTTCGCCGCTGAGGCGGACATACAGATATCCGATGATGCTGGAAAAAAGCAGCAGCACCACGGCGAGATACGACAGCGCGTATCGGATGAAGACAGAGGTCCGGCTCTTTCTGATCACAGGCGCCTCCCCGCGGCGGCGGATTTCCCGCCGCTGATCCTGACGGCC
>CAMVDI010000005.1 GCA_947166205.1 uncultured Clostridia bacterium | reverse complement strand
AGAACGTGACGGTGACCGCGGCCCGGCTGCATGAGTTTCTGGGAGCCGCCCGCTTCACCCGGGAGCAGCTGGAGAAGGAAGCCCGGGTCGGCATCGTGAACGGGCTGGCCTGGACCAGCGTAGGCGGCGAAACCCTGGAGGTGGAGTGCGCCCTGATGCCCGGAAAGGGGAGCCTGAAGCTGACGGGACAGCTGGGAGACGTGATGAAGGAAAGCGCCGAGGCGGCCTTCAGCTGGGTCCGGGCCCACAGCGGCGAGCTGAAGCTGAAGGAAGACTTCTACACTCAGACGGATCTGCACGTGCATATTCCGGAAGGCGCGGTGCCCAAGGACGGCCCCAGCGCCGGCATCACGCTGACCACGGCGCTGGTCAGCGCCCTGACCGGGAGGAAGGTCCGTCAGGACGTGGCCATGACCGGGGAGATGACCCTGCGGGGCCGGGTGCTTCCCATCGGCGGACTGAAGGAAAAGACCCTGGCGGCCTACCGGGCAGGTATCAGCGTGCTGATCATCCCCCGGGAGAATCACAAGGATCTGGAGGAAATACCGGGATATGTGCTGGAACACTTCCGGATTGTGGAGGTGGATGAAATCCAGCAGGTACTGAAGGAAGCACTGGTATAACAGGATGGAAATCAACAAAGCGGAATTTATTACATCCATGGCCGCGTACGGCCCCTTCGAGGGCAGGGGACTGCCCCAGATTGCCGTGGCCGGAAAAAGCAACGTGGGCAAGAGCACGCTGATCAACCGGCTGTGCCGAAGGAACAAGCTGGCCCGGACTTCGTCCACGCCGGGGAAAACCCGGCTGATCAACATCTTCCTGCTGAACGATATGTTCCACCTGGTGGATCTGCCCGGATACGGCTTCGCAAAGGTGGACAGGCAGGAGAAGCTCCGGTGGGGCCGGATGATGCAGGATTATTTCACCGGGTCGGAGGAACTGAAGCATGTGCTCTGCCTGGTGGATATCCGCCACGATCCCACGGAGGACGACCTGACCATGAACCGGTTCCTCCGGGAGACGGGGATTCCCTTTACCGTCGTCGCCACCAAGGCGGACAAGATCAGCCGTGGCGCCAGAAGCAAATATCTCGCGCCGATCTGCAGGGGGCTGCTGGTTCAGCCCTGGGAAATCATCTGCTTCTCCGGGGAGGACGGAACCGGCCGGGATCAGCTGCTGGACAGGCTTCAGGAGATCCTGGAGGCATAGCCCGGCCCCGCGGACGGGATCTTTTTCATGAAATTATCAATCAGGGATTGCGCAGGGATGCTTCCCGGTGTATAATCACGGCAGCTTGAGGGCAGACCCGAAAAACCAGATGGCAGGAAGAAACGGGAAAGTGGGGATTTAATCCTGAAACAGGATCATAACCCTCCGTTTTTGACGCACAAGAAGGTTTTTTCGGACGTTATTGTGCTCTGAAGTGGGGATCAACCCCAAATCCGCAATCCTGAGGAGGAAGCGACCGTATGACCCTGATGAAATGCCCGAGATGCGAACTGAACTACATTACCCCTGACCAGAAATACTGCAAGGTATGTCTTCGGGAAATGAAGGGGGAAGGCGCAAAGGAAGAAGTGGAGCTCTGCAGCATCTGCAACGAGGCTCCCGTGCTTCCCGGAAAGGACGTATGCCTGTTCTGCCTGAAGGAAATGAACCAGAGCAACAGCAAGAACGACGATGAGCCCGTCGGTGAGGAAAGCGTGGATACCAGCAGTATCGGCGACATGGATTCCGTCAGCGGCATGGACGAAATCATTCCGGAGGATGAGGAAGCCATCCAGAATCAGGAATACCATGAGATCGAGAACGAACTGAGCCTGGAAGAGGTTCAGGAGGACGAGGAGCGGGACGCCGACGACGAGGACGAAGAGGACGAAGAGGAAATCTGACCCTCCCGGCGCGCTCGGAAAGGAATCAGGCGCATGAGGCTTTTCGCCGTCGGAGACCTGCACCTGCCCGGAGGCCAGGAGAAGCCGATGAGCGTATTCGGATCCAAGTGGGAAGGGCACTTCGAGGCGATCTCCCGGAGCTGGCGGGAACAGGTAGGCCCGGAAGACGCGGTGCTGATCCCCGGGGATATCAGCTGGGCCATGCGCCTGGAGGACGCCGGAGCGGATCTGGAAGCCATCGGCGCGCTGCCCGGCCGGAAGGTGCTGATCCGGGGAAACCACGATTACTGGTGGAACGGCATCATGAAGGTGCGCGACGCGCTGCCGGAAGGCATGACCGCCCTGCAGCAGGATGCTGCCGATCTGGGAGAATGGGTGGTCTGCGGGACCCGGGGATGGATGATCCCCACCGGAGAGAATCCCCTGGAAAAACAGGATCAGAAGATTTACCAGCGGGAGCTGATCCGGCTGGAGATGGCGCTGGAGAGCGCCGGGCGCCTGGCGAAGGGCCGGCCGGTCATCGTGATGATGCATTATCCGCCCCTGCTGCAGAATCAGCGGGAGAGCGGATTCACGGAGCGGATGGAACAGGCGGGCGTAAGGCTGTGCGTCTACGGACATCTTCACGGTGCGGGGATTCAGGCGGCCTTCCGCGGGGAACTGCGGGGGGTGCGCTACGAGCTGACCTCCTGCGACAGCCAGCAGTTCCAGGTCCGCCGGATCCGGATCCCGGAACCCTCAATTAATTAACTTTTTATAACAATTCAGCCGCAGACAGCGGCCCAAAACCGGACTCCGCAGGGAGGCCGGTTTTTTTGTGCACAAAATGTAGAGATCAGGGAAAGGAGGAGATACAAAAGTAAAACCAAAAGTTACAACAGTATTACAAAAATATTAATAAAAAGTTAAGAATAAAATACAAAAATATTTACAAATAAACCCTTTCAGAGCTTGAAACCTGAAAAAAGATGTGCTATTTTTGTGGGGCTGAGTGGAATTTACGCCCAAATTCGGATATAAAAGTGGTGGAAGGGGGGAGCTCTGTTGAACGAAACGCAGAATGGCGAAAAGCCGGCAGAGACCTCCGTTCCGGAGCAGTCCGCGCCTCCCTCCCCGGTCCGCTTTATCGGCAGCTACAATCACAGTCTGGACAACAAGGGCCGGCTTGTGATTCCGCAGACCTTCCGGGAAAAGCTCGGCGCCCAGTTCTGCATCGCCCCGAGCTTTGATTTCAACAGCATCGCGGTCTATCCGACGGACCGCTGGGAGGAAAGGAACCGGAGCTATGAGCGGCTGGGAAGCCTGAATCCCGCGCTGAACCGGTATCTGGAACAGTTTTATGCTCTGAGCTTTGACGGGCAGAGCTGCGACAATCAGGGGCGCCTTCTCCTTCCGGTGAATATCCGGCAGAAGATTCTGCAGGAGGACCGGGATGTGGAAATCACCGGCGCCAATGATCACGTGCGGATTGTTTCCGCCGCAGCCAGCCTCAGCGGATGGGAGCGCTTCAGGAACGAGCTTCCGGATCTGCTGAATATGATCTCCACCCTGGAGCAGGGCGAACAGACCCCCAAAATATAGAGAAAGAAGTGAGGAAGGATGACAGCTACGCCGGGCAGGATTCGCAGGAGCATTCGCTTTGCGCAGCTGGACGCGCGGACGGATTCGTCCGCTCTGACCTCCTCACCCCGCCGGGAGCGGATCACCGGGACCGAGCGGCTGAACCGGATCCCCTGCCAGAACGTCCAGGACTGGGTCAACGGCGTGGGGACGAGCCCCAGCGGCCGGTTCAGGGTGATTGAGGAACCGCAGAAGAGACAGAAGATATTCGGAAAGACCGGGATGAGGGCGGATCTGGCCAGGGCTGCCCTGTGGGCCCTGGGCGTGATCCTTTGCGTTTCCCTGCTGGTTTGCTTCGCTTCCGTGGGCAGCACCATGATACAGGCCAGGAAGCTGGAGACCCGGATCACCGCGGCGCAGAGCCGGGAAAAGGAACTGAAGGGCAGGCTGTCCCAGCTGAGCGGGGATATCAGCGTGTGCACCCGGGCGGTTGAACTGAATCTGATCAGCTCCGGCGGGGCCCCGACGATCCAGCTGACGGCGCCGGGCAGCGCCACCATGAATCTGGTCGAACCCCAGGAAAGCCAGGCAACCCAGGAGCCGGACATGAAGGCCGCGCTCGGAACCGCGGATCTATCCCAGGGAGACTGAAAGACGGTCTCCCTGTTCGTGTTCTCCCGGGATGGGAGAAGGCCGGAACAAAATCCTGAAACAAAGAGAGGCAAGAACCCATGAAACTGCGTGAACTGATCGCGGAAACCCCCTATGTGCTGGAAACCAGAGGAGACATGGATACGGAAATCCTGGAGCTCACCTCGGGAAGCAGGGACAAAACGGACAGGGGGCTGTTCTTCTGCATTGTCGGCGCCCGGTTCGACGCCCATGACTACGCTTTTGAAGCGGTGGAGAACGGATGCGTGGCGCTGATCGTGGAAAGGTTTCTGGAAATGGACGTGCCCCAGGTCCGGGTCAGCAACGGCCGGGCCGCCATGAGCCGGATCGCCATGGCCTTCTTCGGCTATCCTTCCCGGAAGATGCGGATGGTGGGAATCACGGGGACCAAGGGAAAGACCACCACCACCTATCTGCTCAAGAGCATCGCGGAGCACGCCGGGATGAAATGCGGCATCATCGGCTCCACCGGTTCGATGATCGGGGATACGCACCTGGACGGCAAGCTGACCACCCCGGATCCCATCGACCTGCAGAAGATGCTGCACCGGATGGCGGAGGAAGGGGTGCAGGTGGTCTGCATGGAGGTCAGCGCCCATGCCATTGACATGTGTCGGCTGGACGGGATGGAATTCGAGGTGGGATGCTACACCAACCTGAGCCAGGACCACCTGGATTATTTCTATACCATGGAGCGGTACTTTGAGACCAAGAAGCATTTCTTTACTTCCGGCATGGTGCGGAACGCCGCGGTCAACGCGGACGACGAAACCTCCGGAAGCCTGATGAAGGATCTGAAGATTCCCTTTGTCACCTACGGAATCGCCCTGGACGCGGATGTGTTCGCCCGGGATATCGAGATCACGGAGGAGGGCGTTCACTTCTCCGTCCAGATGCAGGGGATGAAGGACCTGCGGATCGCCATGAAGATGACCGGCATGTTCAACGTGTACAACGCGCTGGCGGCCGCCTCCTGCGCCCTGATCATGGGCATCGAGCCCGCCCGGATCCGGGAGGGGCTGGAGACGGTGGCCTCCGTTCCGGGGCGGATCGAAATGCTTCAGACCGGAACGCCCTACAAGGTCATTCTCGACTACTCCCACGCGCCGGAAGCGCTGCGGAACATTCTCAAGACGGTGCGCCAGTTCGCCCGGAACCGGGTCATCGCCGTCTTCGGCTGCGGCGGGGACCGGGACAAGGGAAAGCGTCCCATGATGGGAGAGATCGGCGGAAAGTTGGCGGATTACTGCATCCTGACATCGGACAACCCCCGGACGGAGAATCCGCTGGTGATCCTGGCGGCCATTGAAAAAGGCATCAAGCCCACGGGCGGGAAGTACGAGGTGATCGAAAACCGCCGGGAAGCCATCCGCCGGGCGCTGGAGATGGGCGAGGACGGGGACGTCATCGTGCTGGCCGGCAAGGGTCACGAAACCTATCAGGAAATCATGGGAGTCAAGCGGCCCTTCGATGAGAAAGTGATCGTCAGCGAAATCCTGCTGGAGATGAAAAAACGGGAGGAAGGAATATGATCTGGCGCATGACGGCGGCGCTGCTGATTTCCCTGGGAATTGCCCTGGGAATGGGGCCCTGGCTGATCCGGAAGCTGAAGAAGCTGCACTTCGGCACGGTGATCTACGAGCTGGGGCCGGCGCACCAGCAGAAACAGGGAACCCCGGTGATGGGCGGTCTGATGATCGCGGCGGGCGTCGTGATCTGTCAGCTGGCGCTGCATCCGATGCCCTGGCAGGGGCTGTGGGACCCGGGCGTCGGGCTGCTGGGCGTCAGCCTGCTGAGCATGGCGGTGGGCTTCGCGGATGACTGGATCAAGGCGGTCCGGAAACGGCATGAAGGCCTGACTCCCTGGCAGAAGATCGCCGGGCAGGTGATCCTGGCCGCCGGGTTCAGCCTCTGGTGCTATTATCATCCCGGGATCGGAAGCAGCATCCGGGTTCCCTTCCTGAAGGCGGAATGGGATCTGGGAATCTGGTATCTGCCGGTGATGACGCTGACCGTGATCTTCTATGTGAATTCCACCAACCTGCAGGATGGGCTGGACGGGCTGCTGGGAACGGTGACGGCGGTCAGCTCCTCCGCGTGGGCCATGGTGATCCTGATGGGAACGCTGACCGCGGCGCTTCCCCGGGAAACCGCGCTGCCCGCGGGCATCTTTGCCCTGAGCCTGACCGGCGGGTGCGTGGGGTACCTGCGGTACAACCGGTATCCGGCCAAGGTCTTCATGGGGGACACCGGAAGCATGTTTCTGGGAGGAGCCACGGTGGGACTGGCGATGGTGCTCCGCCAGCCCCTGCTGCTGATCCTGATCGGAATCTGTCCGATCCTCAGCAGCGTCAGCGTGATCCTGCAGCGCTACTACTTCAAGCTGACCCGACGCTTCAGCAAGGATCACAAAGGCAGGAGGCTGTTCCGGATGAGCCCGGTTCACCACCATTTCGAAAAGAAAGGCTACACGGAGACCCAGATCGTCAGCATGTACGCGGGAATTACGCTGGTGGCCTGCCTGATCGCGGTGCTCAGCCAGATGATCTCATGAGAGAAGGAAGAAGCCGGATGAACTACGAGAACAAAAAGGTACTGGTGGTGGGGCTGGCCCGCAGCGGCATCGCCGCGGCCCAGCTGCTCCGCGCCAACGGAGCGCTGGTGACGGTCAATGACAGCAAGACGGAAGAGGAGCTGGGAGAAGGGCTGAACGTGCTGAAAGGCCTCCAGCTGGAATGGCGGCTGGGCTGCCCGGCGGAGCCGCTGCTGGAAGGGCAGGATGTGCTGGTGATCAGCCCCGGCATCCCGGTGGACGCTCCCTTCGTGCAAAAGGCCCGGGAGATGGGCCTGTATGTGACCGGAGAGCTGGAACTGGCCTGGCAGCTGAGCGAGGGCACCATGGTGGCGGTTACGGGAACCAACGGGAAGACCACTACGGTCTCCCTGCTGGGGGAGATCTTCCGGAACGCCGGAAAGGTGACCCACGTGGTGGGCAACATCGGATATCCCTTTTCCCTGGCGGCCCTGGTCAGCCGGAAGGAGGACGTGCTCGTCTGCGAGGTGTCCAGCTTCCAGATGGAGACCGCGGATACCTTTCATCCCCATGTGGGCCTGCTCACCAATATCACGGAGGATCATCTGAACCGGCACGGGACCATGGAGGTCTATACGGGCATGAAGATGCGCATGTTCCGCCGGCAGACCCCGGAGGATTTCGCGGTGTTCAACGCGGATGACCCGGGCCTGAAGGGGCTCAGCCGGCAGGTTTCCTCCCGGGTGCTGAAGTTCAGCCGGAAGCGGGAGGTCCGGGAGGGCGCCTTTGTCCGGGACGGAGAAGTGATCCTGCGCCTGGGCGGCGAGGAGCGGCGCGTATGCCGGACGGATGAGATCCGGATTCCCGGACCCCACAATCTGGAAAACGCCCTGGGGGCGGTTTGCTGCGCGGCCGTGATGGGCGTGCCCGTGCCCGTGATCCGGCACAGCCTGCGGACCTTCCCGGGAGTGGAGCACCGGATTGAAAACGTACGCACCCTGGACGGCGTGACCTATTACAATGACAGCAAGGGCACCAACGTGGATTCCACCCTGAAGGCGGTGGAAACCATGACCCGCCCGACGGTGCTGATCCTGGGCGGATATGACAAGAAGGTCAGCTTCGACCCGCTGAGCGCGGAGATCAAGGCGAAAGAGGATCTGATCCGGGAGACGGTTCTGATCGGGGAAACCGCCCCGAAAATCGAGGAGAGCCTGCGGCGGGCCGGATACGTGAACATCCTGCACGCGGGGTCCATGCGGGAGGCGGTGCAGACCTGCAGGAACATCGCCGAGGACGGCTGGAACGTGCTGCTGAGCCCGGCCTGCGCCAGCTTTGATATGTTCCGGGATTATGAAGAACGCGGTCGGGTGTTTAAGGAAATTGTCGGGGAAATGACATGACCCCGTTCGGAAATGGCTTTCCTCGCAAAGAAACAGTCAAAACAGACCAAAGTATAAAACCGGAAGGGAGAGGGCGCCTTGGAAAAGGATCCGCGGACGGGCGGAACCGGCGGCGGCCGGGAAAACCTGCGGGACTGGCAGAAGGAAGATACCTGGTACGGTTCTTTTCCCGTCCCGGAGAATCCCTTCGATGAGCCCGAGGACGCTCCGGAGCTCCGGGATCTGCGCAGCGAGGAGCTGAACAACCGCAGCGGGCAGTTCTGGGAGAGCCAGACGAACGGCTACCGGTTCGGCCAGGAGCGGCAGGGGGAAGATCAGACGGCCCCGAAGGCTCCTCCGGCTCCGAAAAAAAAGATCCGGAAGGGCCCCGCGTTTCTGCTTGGCCTGCTGGGAACCGCCGCCCTGGCGCTGATCCTGAACTACACGCTGTTCACCGTCCGGACCATCCGGGTGGAAGGAACCTCCAGCGTCCCCGGGGAGGAGGTGATCCGGCTGAGCGGCCTTCAGCGGGGAACGCCGATCCTGTCCCTGAATACCGACCGCATCGAGCGGGGCATTGAACAGAATCCGAAGCTGAAATTCCGCTACCTGAAGAAGGACTACCCGGACACGGTGGTTCTGGGGGTCCGGGAGCGGGAGGAATGCTGCTGGATGACCTGGAACGGCATCCTCTATACGATGGACAAGCAGCGCTACGTGCTTTACGAGTCCGAGATTCTGCCCTCCAGCATGGAGCTGAAACGGGACAGCAAGCAGGAGAGCGCCCCGGGGGAGGCCGGGGACGGAGCGGATTCCGTGACGGCGGCCGGAAGCGGGGGGCTCGGGACGGAAGCCGGAGAGAACGCGGAGAAGGAGGCGGAGGCCAGAGCCCGGGCGGACCGGATCGAGGCGGATCTGGTCCGGGTGGACGGGCTGAAGGTCCGGGCCGGCTCCATGCTGGGCCGGCGCCTTACGCTGGAGAGCGTTGAGCAGCAGGAGCTGTTTACGGCGCTCTTTCTCGAGATGCGGGTGCTCAGCTGCACGCAGCTCATCCGGGAGGCGGATCTGAGCAGCCAGAATTCCGTTCTTCTGACCACGCGGGACGGTTTTACCGTGTCCCTGGGGGACGGAACGAACATTCACGCGAAGCTTCGGGCCATGCTGATTACCCGGGAGGAGCTGCTGAAGCGGGGATATCACGGGGGCGTGATCAACGTGGTGCTGCCGGAGAATCCCATTTTCTCCCCGGCCGGTACCTGACAACCCCGGCCGGAAAGGCCCCTTCAGCCCCCGATCCGGCGGCCCGGAGCGGTGCCGGAGGGCAGGCGGAAGCGCAAAGTCAGAAAATCTTAACAAATTGAAAGAAAAATGTAACAACTTATCGAAAAATGCTTGCATTTCAAGGGGGAGGGCGCTATAATACAGTGTGTTGCAATTATAAGCAGGTGCTTTCGGAGCGCACTCCGGAATGCGGGGGGTTTGAGAAACGATGAAAACGACCGTAGCCACCATTGATTTTGGGACCAGCAAGATCGTGACGCTGGTCGCCGAGAACAGCGGCAGCCAGCGCTGTGACATTGTGGCAGCAGGGATCGCGAGATATGACGGGTACCTGGATGAGGGATGGAACAACCCGGAAGGGCTGGACGAAGCCATCCGCCGCTCCCTGGCGGACGCTGAATCCCAGTGCGGGACCAAGATCAAGGAGATCAACGTGGGCGTTCCCGGCGCCTTTACAAAGGTCTACGCCACGAAGGCCACGGTGACCCTTTCCGGGACGGATCCCCGGGTGACCTCCAAGGATGTGCGCGCTGCCTTCAGCCAGGCGGCGGAAAGGCTGGAGGACATTCCCGGCGTCGTGATCCACTCCAGTCCGGCCTGGTTCATGGTCGACTCCAGCAAGAAGACCCTGGAGCCCGTCGGGATGAAGGGCCGGGAGATGACGGCGTTCATCAGCTTCGTGGTGGGCAACCGGTACTTCATTGACGATGTGACGACCCGGATGGCGGAACTGGGAATCCAGGTGGCGGGCTTCTTCTCCACCACAGCGGGGGAAGCCATGCTGTATCTGGATGAGCAGGCGCGGGACCATACCAGCGTTCTGATCGACATGGGATATCTGAACACGGAAATCATCGGCGTGGAAGGGGACGCGGTGATCTATCACCGGGTGCTGCCCATGGGCGGCGCGGACATAGCCGTGGCGCTGACGGACGGGCTGGACATCGACCTGGCTGCCGCCGAGGAGATCAAGCGCAAATTTGTCTACGGGATTGATTCCGGCGACGACAAATACGAGGTTCCCGGCGCGGACGGGCAGAAGGCGGCGGTCTTCACCCGGGATCAGGTCAAGCCTGTGATCTGCAAGGCGGTGGATGAGATCGCGGCGGAGATCCGGGAAGCCATCGAACAGGATTTCGGCGGCCTGGGGAACTGGAGCCGCGTTCTCATGACGGGAGGAGGGCTGAGCTTCAACCGGGGCGGCAGGGAATACCTGGGCGGCCGCCTGGGCCGGGCCGTGGAGGACATTCCGCGGAGAACCACGAAGCTGAACAGCCACAGCTTTTCCAGCAGTCTGGGACTGATGGACCTGATCATCGACACCATCGAGCAGCAGAAAGCGCCGTCCGGCGGCGTGGGCAGCAAGGTCGCGGGCTTCTTCAGGAGCCTGCTGGGCGGCTGAGCGCCCGGGGCGGTTTCCGGAGAACAGATTCCGATCCAATGATTCAGGATGGAGGGGTACACCATGATCGAGTTTCAGAACGAAGAACAGGACACCTTCGCTTCCATTAAGGTCGTCGGCTGCGGCGGCGGCGGAAACAACGCCGTCAACCGCATGGTGGACGCGGGGCTTCGGGGCGTCGAGTTCATCTCCGTAAACACCGACCGGCAGGCGTTGAATCTGTCCAATGCCCAGACCAAGATCCAGATCGGCGAAAAGCTGACGAAGGGCCTTGGGGCCGGCGCCGTGCCCGAGGTGGGCCGCCGGGCCGCTGAGGAAAGCCGGGAGGAGATTGCCCAGGCGCTGAAGGGCGCGGATCTGGTCTTTATTACCGCCGGTATGGGCGGCGGAACCGGTACAGGCGCCGCTCCCATCGTGGCGGAGATCGCCCGGGATCTGGGCTGCCTGACAATTGCCGTGGTGACCAAGCCCTTCAACTTTGAGGGCAAGCAGCGGATGAAGAACGCCGAAAACGGGATCAGCGAGCTGAAGCAGCACGTGGATACCCTGGTGGTCATTCCCAACGACCGGCTGCTGCAGGTGGTCAACAAGGGAACCACCATGCTGGAGGCCTTCCGGATCGCCGACGACGTGCTGCGTCAGGGCATCCAGGGCATCAGCGACCTGATCGCCGTGCCGGCCATGATCAATCTGGACTTTGCCGACGTCAAGACCGTCATGGAATCCGGCGGCATGGCCCATATGGGCATCGGCCTGGGCAGCGGAGAAAACAAGCTGGTCGAGGCGGCGAAGAACGCCATTTCCTCCCCGCTGCTGGAGACGAATATCGACGGCGCCCGCGCGGTGCTGATCAACGTGACCGGCGGGGCGGACATCTCCATCGTGGATATCAACGAGGCGGCCAACCTCATCATGGAGGCGGCGGATCCGGACGCGAACATCATCTTCGGCGCCGGCATCGACGAGAGTATGGGCGACGATGTGCGGATCACCGTCATCGCCACCGGCTTCGAGAAGACGCCCTTCCCGACCCGGGAGCCCGCGAAGAAGCCCCGGGAGATCGAACACGACCGGCTATTCGGCAGCTTCGGCACCTCCGGGCTGAACCAGCGGGAACCCGCCCAGCCCCACGCCGCGTCCGCTTCTCCCTTCAGCTCCACCGGCGAGACGCCTGCCTTCATGGGCACCAGCCGGCCCAGCATGGGGGTGCCCGGCACGGTGAACTCCGGCTCCTTCCAGACCGGTTTCAGCTACCAGCAGACCCCGGCCGCCCAGAACACCCGGCCTTATCAGGCTCAGGCGGATCAGCAGCCGCCCTACGGGCAGGGGCAGATGTTCCAGAACGCGCCGCAGCAGCCCTATCAGCCGGCCTTTGCCAGCAACGGGCAGCCCACCGGCGGATTCAGCGCCGTGCCCCAGACGCAGGCGATGACCACGGACAGCCATGGGGTGCAGGGCTATCTGCGCAGAAAGAAATAATACTCCGGGATGATTTCTCCGGCGGCGCCAGAGGCGCCGCCGTTTTTGCTGCCCGCCCTGGCCGCCGGAGCGGGATTCCTTCGCTTTCCGCAGTTGAACTTCCCCGCTTTTTTTCGTATAATACAAAGTCAGGGAAAGAAACGAAACGGGGGCGCTCCGCCGGGCGGACCGGCGTCCTGAAACCCTTTTCGGCAAGGAGGAAAACCTATGCGCAGATGGATGTGCTTTCTGATGACGGCGGCCTTTCTGATGCTGGCGGCCGCGGGCGCTGGCGCGGAGGCGCCGCACGCGCCGGACTATGTGATGGAAGGATACGACGCCGCCAGCACCGGTCACGACTGGGAGACCAACCTGTTCTTCAGCAGAATGCAGGAGGACACGGGGATCAGCTTCGAATTCCGCCAGGTGACGGATGAAACCCGCTGGAAGGAGCGGAAGGATCTGATCCTGGCCGGGGAGGATCTGCCGGACGTGCTGTTCAAGGCGGCGCTGACGGATGAGGAGACGCTGGCCATGGCGGAGGCGGGGATCCTGATCGACCTGACGCCCTATCTGGCGGAATATGCGCCGGATCTCTGGGCGCTGCTGGAAGCCCATCCCGACTGGAAGGAAGCCATCACCCTGCCGGACGGAACGATCCGGGCGCTGCCCTCGCTGAACGAGCTGCCGGCCAACAACCTGATCTGGATCAACAGCGCGTGGCTGAAGACCCTGAAGCTTGAGATGCCGGAGACGGCGGAGGAGTTCACCGAGGTGCTCCGCGCCTTTCTGACCCGGGATCCCAACCGGAACGGACGGGGGGACGAGGTGCCCCTGAGCGTGCTGGGCATGTGGGATCTTCGCTTTCTGGGGCATGCCTTCGGCATGACGGACAATGACTGCTACATCTCCCTGCGGGACGGAAAGGCCGTCTCCATGCTGACGTCGGAAAACAACCGGGCCTTCCTGACCTGGCTTCATCAGCTCTGGGAGGAAAACCTGCTGAGCCACGCGGCCTTCAGCACCGTGGACAGCATGCGCCAGATGTCGGACAAGAACTCGGTTCCGGTCTACGGGGTCTTCCTGTCCTATTCCCCGATGACGGTCATGCCGACGGACGCCATGAGCCAGTACACGGTTCTGCCCGCCCTCCGGTACGAAGGGGAGCGGAGCTACAGGGATCTGCTGGGCCAGGTGACCCGTGGAACCTTCGCACTGACGAGAAGCTGCAGGAATCCGGAGAAGATGATCGCCTGGGTGAACCGCCTCTACACGGAGGAGGGAAGCATCCTGATCCAGACGGGCCGGGAGAACGAGGAATACTTCTGGAATGAGGACGGGAACTGGGAATGGACGGCCGACCTGGAGACGGTGGCCAATGAGGTGCTTCCCTCCGCCACCCTCAGCGACGGAAGCGCCGCGCCGGGGCTGATTACGGCCTCCTTCCAGGAAAAATACGCGGAAACCCGGACCCAGGCCCTGGTGGCTGCCATGGAAAGAGGCCAGGAGGGGGCGAAAATGCCGTTCCCCCTGGTCATGATGACGGCGGAGGACATGAAGACCCTGGCCGGGATCCAGGCAGAGCTCGCTCCCTGGGCGGAGCGGAAAATGGCGGAGTTTGTGACGGGAGACACGCCGCTGGACGACGCGGCGTGGCAGGCGTTCACCGCGGAGGCGGAACGCCGGGGACTGAATGAGATGACTGCCCTGTGGCAGAAATACGCCAGGGAATAAGGCCGGAGGTGGAAAACATGGGTCGGACGGAGCAGAGAATCGCCAGACTTGGGGAAGCGGATATCCGGGAACATCTTCAGATGCTTTACGGCCGGGAGGAGGAAACCCTCCGGGTCCAGACGGAAAGATACGCCGCGCTTTTGAAGGCGCATGAGGCGTCCTTCGGGGAAAAGGAACGGGTGACGCTGTTCAGCGCCCCGGGGCGGACGGAGATCGGCGGAAACCACACGGACCACAACCGGGGCCGGGTGCTGGCCGCAAGCGTCAATCTGGACGCGCTGTGCGCGGCCAGCCCGCGGACGGATGAGATCGTTCATTTCGAAAGCGAGGGCTATGCCCCGATCACCGTGGATCTGACGGACACTGAGCCCGTGCCCGGGGAGAAAGGGACCACCGCCGCCCTGATCCGCGGCGTGGCGGACGGGATGAGGAAGGCCGGGTACGCGGTTCACGGCTTTGACGGAAAGGTGACCTCCACGGTGGCGGGCGGCAGCGGACTGAGCAGCTCGGCGGCGCTGGAGGTGATGCTGACGGCGGTCTTTGACGGGCTGTACAACCGTTTTGACATGCCCTTTGCCCAGCGGGCGCAGATCAGCCGGCGGTCGGAAAACCTGTATTTCGGAAAGCCCTCCGGGCTGCTGGACCAGATGGCCAGCGCGGCGGGCGGGCTGGTGACGGTGGACTTTGCCGACGACCTGAACCCCCGGGTGGAGGCGCTTCAGTATGACTTCGCGGCGAAGGGATACGCCCTGGTCGTGACCGCCACCGGAGGAAGCCACGCGGACCTGACGGATCACTACGCGGCCATTCCGGCGGAGATGAAGCAGGTGGCCGCCTGCTTCGGCCGGGAGACGCTGCGGGGCCTGGAAGCCGCGGGTCTGCTGGGGCGCATGGGCGAACTGCGGAAGAAGGTTTCGGACCGGGCCCTGATGCGGGCGTTCCACTTCTTCGCGGAGGACGGACGGGTGCCCCTGCAGGTGGCCGCGCTGAAGGAGGACCGGATACAGGACTTCCTGGAGCTGATCATCGAAAGCGGCCGCTCCTCCTACATGTACCTGCAGAACATTTACGCCACCAATGAGGATCAGAGCCTGAGCCTGGCCCTGTGCATGGCGGAGAACCTGCTGCGGGGAAAAGGAGCATGGCGGATTCACGGAGGCGGATTCGCGGGAACGACGCTGAACTTTGTGCCGCTGGGGGAGACGGACCGTTTTGTGAAGCAGATGGAGGACGCCTTCGGAAAGGGCGCCTGCCACGTGCTGAACATCCGTCCCGTGGGGGCGGACCGGATCGTGTTCGACCCTTGACAGGGCTGCGGGGGGAATGATATGATGGCTGCGGCAAAGCGGAAGCTTTGACTAAAACGCGTACGTTCTCTTGAAGCTTCTTCAGGGCAGGGTGAAAATCCCGACCGGCGGTACAGCCCGCGAACCTCCTCCCCTCAGGGAGGCGGCCGATCCGGTGAGATTCCGGAGCCGACAGTAAAGTCTGGATGAAAGAAGAGCTACGGTGATACTTTTCGTATACCGCCCCTGAACAGCTTTTCAGCTTCAGGGGCGTATCCTATTTAAGGAGAGTATCTGCCATGACCCGGAAAACCCGAAAGAGAAGCGTTTTCACCACCTTCAACATGACCCGTATGGCCGTGCTGACCGCCCTGTCGGCGATCCTGTTCCTGACGCTGGAAATCCCGGTGATCGAACCGATGTACAAGCTGGATTTCAGCAATGTGCCGGTGCTGCTCGGCGCTTTTGCCATGGGCATCGAACCGGGGCTGATCATCCTCTTGCTGAAAAATGTGATCCACATTGTGTTCAAGGGTCTGGGCAGCACCATGGGGATCGGAAACCTGGCGGACGTGGTGACGACCGCGGCCTTCCTGATTCCCGCCTGCGTGATCTATCAGCGGGAAAAGACAAGGGAGAACGCCCTGAAGGGCATGATTCTCGGCGCCCTGTGCCAGACGGCGGCCGCCGTGCTGATGAACTGGCTGGTCATGATTCCGTTCTACCAGAACGCCTATCAGCTTCCCATGGAAGCAATCATCGGCTTCGCCGCCAAGGTGCTTCCCTTCGTGAAGACGGAGGCCGGATTCTACTTCCTGGCCTGCGCGCCGTTCAATCTGCTGAAGGCGGCGGTGGTCTCCCTGATTACCTTCGTGATCTACAAGCCGCTGTCCCCCCTGCTGCACAGGAAAGGATAAATGAAACCCATGATTTCAAACAGCGCGGAAGAAACCCGACAGCTGGGAGCCCGCCTGGCGGAGGAGCTCCGGCCAGGGGACGTGATCCTGCTGGAAGGCCCCCTGGGGGCCGGGAAAAGCGAGCTGGCCAGGGGCATCGCCCAGGGCCTGGGCGTGACCGAAACGGTGACCAGCCCCAGCTTCACCATTCTGAACGTGTACCAGAGCGGCCGGATTCCGCTGTACCATTTCGACTGGTATCGGCTGGAAAGCGCGGAGGAGCTGTACGAGCTGGGGATGGAGGAATACCTGGGGGGCGACGGGGCCGCCCTGGTGGAATGGCCGGGACGCTGTCCCGACGCGCTGCCCGGGGATTTTATGATGATCGAGATCCTGCCCACGGGGGAGGAAAGCAGAAGCTTTCGGATCCGGCGGCACGGAGCTTTCCGACGGACAGGATGGGAAGGACTGGAAGAATGAAACTGCTGGCTGTGGATACCTCGGGACCGGTTTGCGGCGCCGCGGTGCTGGACGGGGAAAAGGTGCTGGGGGAGAGGATCTCCCAGAACAGGAATACCCACAGCGCGAGCCTGATGCCCATGATCGAGGACTGCCTGGAGAGCGCGGGCACGGCCCTTTCGGAGATGGACGCTCTGGCCGTCACGGTGGGCCCGGGCAGCTTTACCGGGGTGCGCATCGGCGTCGCCACGGTGAAGGGGCTGGCCCACGGAAGCGGCAAACCCTGCATCGCCGTGGATGCCCTGGAAGCCCTGGCCGTGAGCACAGGGGTCCTGGAATCCGGCGCGCTCCTCTGCCCCATTCAGGACGCCCGGGCCGGACAGGTTTACGGCGCCTGCTTCCGGGAGGGGAGACGCCTGACGGAGAACCGGGCGCTGAAGCTGGAGGATTTCCTGGCGGAGGCGGAAGGCCTGAGCCCGGATTTCTGCCTTTTTACCGGGGACGGGGTCCCCGCTCATGAAGCCCGGATCCGGGAGATCCTGGGGGACCGGGCCCGCTTCGCGGCGGCGCCCTTCCGCTTTCTCCGCCCCGCCGCGGTGGGATGGCTGGCCATGACCCGCGGAACGGCGCAGGATTACCGGACCCTGCGGGAATCCTATCTCCGGCCGCCGAACGCCGAAAAGAACAAAAAGCTGCTGGAGGCCATGCGCCATGAGTGAAACGCGGATCCGGCGGATGCAGTACCGGGACGTGCCCCGGGTGAGCGCCATCGAGGCGGCCACCTTCCCCCGGCCCTGGAGCGAGAAAAGCTTCCGCCGGGAGGTGGAGGAAAACAGGGTCGCCCGGTACCTGATCGCCGAGCGGGACGGGGAGGTACTGGGATACGCGGGCGCCTGGATCGTGATGGACGAATGCCATATCACCAACATCGCCGTGGCGGAGGAGGCCCGGGGGCAGGGGATCGGCCGCGCGCTGCTCACCGCCCTTCTGCAGTATATGAGCAGCCTCGGCGCGGCCTGGGCGGATCTGGAGGTCCGGGTCAGCAACGAAAGAGCCCGGAAACTGTACGAGAGCGAGGGCTTCGTTTCCATCGGCAGGCGGAAGAAATACTATGAGGACAACGGGGAGGACGCGTACCTGATGGTATGCCAGGAGATGCCCCCCGCGGATCCGGACTTCGAGGAGGAACCGGTTCTGCCTGAAGAGCCGGAAACGGGAGACAACCATGAAACATAAGATGCTGTGGGGGCTGCTGGCCGCGCTGCTGATTCTGGGGGCCGGAAGCGCTGTGGCCGGGGAGGCGCGGGACCTGACCAAAGAGTGCACCTTCCGCCTGTGCTCCACCGGATACAACGAATCCGTCATGACCGACGGGAAATACACCTCCTACTGGGAGAGCAGGGAGATCAGGAATCCCTGGATCATCATCTCTTCGGAAACGCCCATCCACGGCCTGTACCTCTGCTTCCGGAAGATGCCCTCCTCCTTTGAGATCCAGGTGCCGGAAACGGATGAGAACGGGAAGGAAACCTGGGTCCGGCTGATGGACGGGGAAACCCGCTTCCAGCACTCCTTCTACGAGCTGGACGGGGTGCATACGGTCCGGATCTTCTCCACCCAGCAGAAGAGCCTGAAGATGGGCTTCAACGAGGTTTTTGTCTTCGGGAAGGGGGAAATCCCCGACTGGGTTCAGCGCTGGGAACCCACGGAGGAAAAGGCCGACATCCTGTTCTTCTCTGCCCATCCGGACGATGAGCTGATTTTCCTGGGCGGGGCGATTCCCACCTACGCGGCGGAAAAAAAGAAGCGGGTGGTGGTGGCCTACCTGTCGTGGAGCAATACCACCCGCCGGTCCGAGGCCCTGAACGGGCTCTGGGCCATGGGCGTCCGGCATTATCCCGAATTCGGAGGCTTTCGGGACTCCTACAGCAAGAAGGCGGAGGAAGCCTACAGAACCCTGGGCGGGAAAAAGAAGGTGCTGGCCTGGGTGACGGAAATGTACCGGAAGCACCAGCCGGAGGTGGTGGTGACCCACGACATCAACGGCGAATACGGCCACGGCCAGCACAAGATGATGGCGGACGCGGCCATCCTGGGCTACGGCCTGGCGGCGGATCCCTCGGAATATCCCGATTCGGCGGCGCTGTACGGGCCCTGGCAGGTGAAGAAGCTGTATGTCCACCTGTGGGGGGACGAGGCGGAGCAGACCCGGTTTGACTGGAACGTGCCGCTGAAAAGCCTGGGCGGAAAGACGGGACTGGAGGCGGCAAAGGAAGCCTACGCCCTGCACGTGACCCAGGAGGGGGCGGAGGTCAGGATCGACAAAAAGTGGCGGCCCCTCAGCGTCGAGGAGACCGGAAGCCACTGGTCCAATACCGCCTTCGGCCTGTATGCCACCCAGGTGGGTCCGGACGAAACCCATACGGATTTTCTGGAGCATATTACGACAGAATGAGGGGAGCCCCTTTGATGAGAAAATGGATGATCCTGCTGCTGGCCGGGCTTATGCTGAGCTGCGGCGCCGCCTTCGCGGAAAACGACGCGCCGGAGATCACCGGGGCCTGCGAGCTGAATCTGGGCGGGGTCCGGAACCCGAAAAGCCTGACGGACCGGAAGTTTACCACCAATTCCGAGAGCAAGGCCCTGATGAACCCGACCCTGACCGTTGCCTGCGAAAGTCCCATCCACGGCCTGTATCTCTGCTTTCAGAAAAAGCCGGAGGAGTATGAGATCCAGGTCCGCCGGGGGGACGAATGGGAGACGGTCTGCAGGGGAAACGGCTTCTACCATGCCTGGTATCCCCTGGACGGCGTGACGGAGGTCCGGGTTTACGCCCTGGGCGAAAAGAAGCAGACCATGGGCTTCAACGAGGTGTACGCCTTCGGTGCCGGGCGCGTGCCGGACTGGGTTCAGCGCTGGGAGGACACGCCGGAGAAATCCGACATTCTGTTCGTGGTGGCTCACCCGGAGGAGGAGCTGCTGTATCTGGGGGGCGCGATTCCCTATTACGCGGCGGAACAGGGACGGACCGTGGCGGTGGCCTGCATGAGCTATGCCAACACCACCCGGCGGAGCGAACTGCTCAACGGGCTGTGGTCCATGGGATACCGGTACTACCCCGTGATCGGGGATTTCAAAACCGCCAAGGCCAAAGGGCTGAAGGCGGCCTATAAAACCATCGACGGGCAGCAGGGAGAGAAGGTACTGGTCTCCTGGCTGTCGGACGTCATCGCCCGGACCCGGCCGGAGGTGATGGTGGGACCGGATGAAAAGGGCGAGGGAAACAACGGACAGCGGCTGATGCTGGCGGATGCCTGCAAAAAGGCCTTTGACGAATCCGCGGACCGGTGGCAGGTTCAGAAGCTGTACCTGCACCTGTACGGCGGCGCGGGGGATCAGGTGGTCTTCGACTGGAACCAGCCCATGGAGAAGCTGGGAGGCCGGACGGGAATGGGGCTGGCCTATTACGCCTATCTGTACCACAAGACCCAGGACGATCAGGACAAGAGCGTCTACAAGGAAGGGAAGGAATATCCCAACAACTGCTTCGGGCTGGTCCGGAGCCTGGTGGGACCGGACCTGCTTCACCGGGATCTGCTGGAAGGCATTCCCCTGGAGAATCTGACGGAGGCGCGGGAAGCGCCGGCGGATGACAGCTGGACCCTGGCGGATGTGCCGGGGCTGCCGCAGCTGAACGAAAGGGGATTTCTGGACAGCGGCGAGTTCATCTGGAGCGATGATGACCGGGGACACTACGTGTTCATCAACACCACCGTTCAGCTGGTGATCCGCCGCAGGTTTGACGGATCCCTGCCGCTGACATGGTTTGAGACGGACATCCGGTGCGACCTGGAGGCCGGGGAGCGGATGGTGAATCTGGAATACACGCCGGAAAAGGCGGTGGGAAAGAAGAGCAGGGTGGACGCTGCGAAAAACGCCGCCGCGAACCATCTGGTCTTCGCCGTCAACGGCGACTACTATACCTATCGCGTGGGCGCCCGGAACGGGCACCCGGTGGGGGTGGAGATCCGGGACGGCGAGATCTATTTTGACGACCGGTACGACCATGTGGAGACCAAGTTCTTCCCCAACCTGGACACCCTGGCCTTCTACCGGGACGGATCCGTGGACGTGCACGCCAGCGTTGAGCTGAGCGCCCAGGACTATCTGGACCGGGACGCCTACATGGTTTTCAGCTTCGGCCCCTACCTGATCCGGGAAGGGGAGCTGAGCGAATGGGTGCAGGATCCCACGAAGAGCAGGGCCAAAAATCCCCGGCACGCCTTCGGGATGATCGAGCCGGGGCATTATGTGGATATCATGTGCGAAGGAAGACTGGGAAGCCGCAGCGAGGGCGTGACCATGCCCCAGCTGGCCCAGCTGTGCCAGGCGGCGGGCTGCGTGGAGGCCTGTGACCTGGACGGCGGGCAGACCGCTGTGGTGGTCTTCATGGGGAAGCAGCTGAACAGGATCGGCAAATATGACGGGAAAACCGCGGCCCGGGAGACCTGCGAGGTTTTCGGCATCGGCTTCAGCGACCAGGTGGGTACCTGGAAGATTCAGTAAATCCCGCACCGGCGGGGGACCGGGCCCCGCAGGCAAAAAAACGCCGCCCTTTGGGAGGCGCCTTTTTTGTCCCCGTACCCGGCGGCTTTTCGCCAAAGGATCCGGAACGCGTGCCGCCTGTGGGCGGCGTTTCTTTTGAGGGACTGCCCCGGGCCGGGCCCGGGGAGGAGAGGCTGAAATCAGGTGCGGGCGGGGGTCCAGTACCGCTGCTGATAATAATCCGTGAAGCAGTAGGTGACCCGGACCGGGGAGTTTCCGATGGGCGTGTTGGCGATCTCCGTCTCCGGGCCCAGCACCACGGGCGTCCCCAGAAGGTAGCTGTCCCGATAGTTTCCTTCGTAGTCGTAGTAATCGCAGAGGAACTGCAGCGAATCCCCTTCCCCGATCTGGATCAGGGTCTTGGCGCAGGCTTCGGTTTCCCCGTTCACATAGACCGGCTCGGCCCCGTCGATGAAGCCGTAGGGATGCTCGTTGTCGAACAGCAGCATCAGGTTGACCCGGGTGGTTCCGTTCAGGATGGCCGGCACATAGCCGGTGATGGCGTAGTTCTCGCCGTCATCCTCGGTGCCGAGATAATAGTAGGCCACAGGCTGCCCGCCAATGGAGAGCCAGGTGCCGTCGAAATCATCAATCAGGGCGCCGCCTTCAAGCGTGAATTCGCTGTCCAGCCCCAGATCGATATATCCGGTCCCGTCATCCACAAAGACGTTGCGGCATACGCTTTCCACCTCTCCCCACTGGGCGGAGGAAAGGGTGATCCTGTCCCCGTCCCAGACCAGGAGGGAGACATCCAGATGATGGGCGCTCAGATAATCCGCCGCCCGCTCCGCCGTCATGCTCCGGCCGGAGAAAATGCTGAAAAGATCATCGGAGGAACCCAGGGAGGACCCGCCGAAGAGGCCGCCCAGCAGGTCCGTCATCCCCGAGGAGGAGGACGGAATGCCGCCGCTGTATCCATAGCTGTCCGAACCCATCAGGCTGCCCAGCAGGCTGGACATACCCACGCTCTGGCTGCCGTAATTCGTCATGGAGGTGCCGGCCGCGGCCTGACCGCTGAGCTCCAGGCTGGCAAACTCCTGGATGCAGCGGGTATATTCCTCATCCATGCCGATGGCCTGATAGGTGGAAACCACCTGCCTGAGTTTGCCGGCCCGCTTGTAGGGGAAATAGATGCTCAGGCCGTAGGCATTGTTGATGGAGCCTCCGGTTCGG
This sequence comes from uncultured Clostridia bacterium, assembly GCA_947166205.1. The sequence continues at coordinate 1,569 of CAMVDI010000005.1, read as the reverse complement.
TTATACTTGACCGCCCCCTGGATGGCGGCGGCCAGGGCCCTGCCCTCCTTCGTCCCCAGGTTTTTGGCGAAATGCACCAGATCCACCTGGTCGATGCGGGTGCTCTGGGCGAATTCCCGGGTTTTGCTGCGGGCGGAGGAGACGGTTTTGTATTCCTGATTCTGAATCAGCTCGTTGGTTCCCCGGCCGAAATCGGACAGGGCGGAGGGCACGGTGGCCTGCAGCTCTGCCAGATCCACCACGGACAGGGTCGTGCCCTGGCCGCGGCACTGGCGGTCGCAGACCAGGACGAAATCATCCGCGATCTGCTTGCCGATTTCCACCGTGGGCATGGAAGTGTTGCTGCCCAGCTTTGTCAGCCAGTTGGTGTAGTACCAGCCCACGCCGGGCTCGGTTTCCTCGCTGGCGATCATGTAATCCGCGTACTGGCTGAGCATCAGGCCGTTTTCCACCGTGGCCATCAGGCAGGCGTCAAAGCCGATGAAATCGAACTTCTGGCCCGCGTCCTTCAGGGCGGTGTTGATCCCCGCCAGGGTCATGGAGGAGGAAGAAGAGAACTTTTCGTCATATCCGTATCCGGAGACGGAGCCGCCGCCGTGATCCCAGAGGATCAGGCACATCCGGTCTGCCGGGAAGTGCTCCGCGCCGTAGCGGATGAAGGAGGTCAGGGTGGCCGGCTTCGTCATGGGGGCGGCGCCCAGATCCTTCTCCAGGCAGTAAAGCTTTCCGTCCTGAATCCGGTAGATCTGATTCACGGAGCTGGAGACCACGTTGTTCTTCCACCTGCGGCAGCCGCCGGTATAGACGATCAGATTCACCTTGCTGCCCAGGGTGGCGGCGGCCATCTCCTTCAGATCGGAGGTGCCCATGCCGTTCTGACTCTCCAGATCCGTTCCGCAGAGGTAGACCAGCACGGTGACCGTGTCCCGGCCCTTTCCCCGGAGAACGGTGAACTTTTCCCTGGCGCCGCCGGCCACCGTGGTGTCCGGGGCGGAGGCGCTTCCGCCGGAAGAGGAGGAAAGAATTGTCGTGGGGACGGAGGAACTGACGGAACCGGAGCCGCCGGAACCGGAGCCGCCGGTCAGCAGGGACAGGGGATCTCCGCTGTAATCATAGACGGAGGAGCCGGAGGAGCCCAGGAAGGCGCTGAACAGATCCGTCAGGCCGGAGGAACCGGACCCCGGAATCAGATCCGTCAGGCTGCCTGTCCCCTGCTGGGAGGAACCGGACCCCGGAATCAGATCCGTCAGGTTGCCTGTCCCCTGCTGGGAGGAGCCGGAGCCGGACTGGAGACTGCCCGTGGAGGAACCGCCGGTTCCTCCGGAAAGCAGGGCGCCCGGATCGGAGGAATCGGATCCGCCGCCGAACAGCCCGCCGAGACGGCCCCCGCCCAGCAGGACGGCCAGGGCGATGACGATCAGGATCAGTTTGCCGCCGCCCCCGCCCCCACGGACGGGACCGGAGGAACGGGCAGGTCCGCTCCCGGAGGCTCCGCCCGACTGGCTCTGCCGGGGCCGGGCTAAGGGGGAGGGAGAAGCGGGGCGGGCGCGGAAGGGCTTCGCGCCGGGG
>CAMVDI010000004.1 GCA_947166205.1 uncultured Clostridia bacterium | reverse complement strand
GCACCGTATAGAAACGGTCCCCGTCCTTCACGCGGATTTCCGTCTCAAACCACTCGAGGGGAACGGACGAGCCCTCCCGGGCGGTGATGATCACCTGCAGCGTCCGGGAAAGATAGATCCACAGTCCTTCGCCGTCATTCTCATACACATATTCCCCTTCGCCCGCCAGAAAGCCCTCCGGATCCCGCTCCGGCCAGTCCGGCGCCGGGGTCGGGGCCGGCGTCGCCAGCGGCTTCAGGGTGGGATGGGGCATGCTGACCGCGTCTTCGGAAAAGAGCCTTTCCCTTGTGGCGCCGTCCACGGTTCCGGTCTCCGGCAGGCCGTTTCTCCTCTGGAATTCCCGGACGGCACTCTCGGTTTTCTCATTGAACGTCTTTGTCACCGATCCGTTTCCCAGGTACCGCAGTTCCTGCAGCCGGATCTTGACTTCCTTCACGTCCTGTCCCTTGTCCCCCATCGAAAGAACATCGCCCTCTCCGGCAGCCGCGCCGAAAAGGAAGCACATCAGCATCACAGCAAGCAGGGCAAGAGCAGACAGGGGAAAGGTCCTTCCGTCCTGCCGGTTCAGCGGGACGGGAGAACGGTTGTTCTGTCTGTGATTCATGGTATTGTCACACCGTCCCTGTTCATGAAATACTGCTGTCAAAGAGGGCCGGAGCGAAGTGATAGACATGCTGATACACCTTCTCATACGTATGCGGTGCGTCCTCCATCACCGCGAAATGGAGATTTCCTTCGTCCATCCTCTCCCTGAAATCAAACAGATCCGCGGCCTGTTTCATCCCTTCGATCTGCGGCGTCAGATTCGGACAGGCGATATCCTCATAACCTGTTCCGGCGAAAATCCGGAAATCCTCTTTTCCAAACCCCTGTTCAAGCGTCCGGTCATGCAGATATTTCACGGTCTTCTCCGTTTCTTTTCCGCCGCCCATGCCTCCGAACTGCCAGCAGTCCCCGGACAGGGGCAGAAACACGGAAAACAGATCCAGGTTCTCCAGGAACGCGAACCAGGTGGCCACCCCGCCCATGGAAAAGCCGCCGATGGCCCTGGCGGTCCGGGAGGCCAACGTTGAATATCGGCTGTCCGCCGCGGGGATCAGGTCATGCCTCAGTTCATGCTGAAAGCGCAGCACATGTGCCCGCTCCGCCTCCTCATCCACGCGCCCGGTGCGGATCGGGTCATGGTTGTAAAAGCCCGGAAAAACGACGATGAACGGCTGGCAGCGTTCCCTGTCCATCGAACAGTCCAGCGCGTTTTTGATCATGGAGCAGTCCAGCCAGGAATCCGGGTTCCCTCCTCCCCCATGAATGAGATAGAGCACCGGATAACGCCGATTCCCGGAATAATCATACGGCAGATAGACATTGGCGTATTTGGACGCGGCCGCTCCGTCCATGTCATGGGTGGTATAACGGAATCTTTCGATCGTTCCCCTTCTGTTTACATCATGGTATCTGTGCAGTTCCATGGAACCTCCTCAGCCGTTTCCCGTCACCGATCCGTTACCGTTCCGTTTCCGAACCGTTTATTCCTTCCGGTACATTCCCGCCAGCATCAGCAGGCAGAAGAAGTACAGGCAATTATCGTAGTACCGTCTTTTCCCCCTGCGCATCGGCGTTTCCCAGAACCTGCGCAGGTATTCCTCCGCAAAGGGGCTGTCGCTGGCGACGGAAGCGGCCGCCAGAACCGCCGTAATGGCGACCGGATGCATGGCAGGCTCTTCCGTGGGTGTTCCGTCAATCTGGTACGCCCGATATTCTTCCTGCGGGATGCCGTGGAAGAAATCCTGCAGATGCGTCACGATCTTTGCGGTTTCTTCCCTGCGTCCGAACCACAGGGTGTCCAGCGCGATATTCATGGCTACCCGGTAAGCGTCGGAATAATATCCGAAATTCTTCTGAAACAGGAATCTCGGTGATCCGTCGTATTCCGCGTATTCCGGGCTCATTCCGGTCACCGGGTGGGCGCTGAGCGCCAGGTACTCCCGGCTCGCCTCCGCCGCCTTCTTCCAGAAAGGCCGGTCCTCCGGATCTGCCCGCTCCGCGAAGACCTCATAGAAATGCGGAAGATGATAGCTGGGATCGGAAAAATCCGCTTCCGGAACAAACCGGATCAGGTGATTGGTCCCATCCCACATGGCCCGGCCTTCCGGCACAAGCTCCTCCTGATGGACGCAGTGCCTGAGAATCTCCCTGGCCTGCGAGTCATAGTCAAACCTTCCGGATCCGCTTCCCCATCTGTCCGAGGCCAGAAACAGTGCCATCGCGAAGTACTCTTCTCCGTCCGGGGCCGGTCCCTCCGCGTTGTGCTTCCCCTCCAGGTTGACGGACCAGGCAAAATACCCCGCGTGTTTTCCCTGTTTCAGAAGCATGTACCGCCTTGAAAACTGCCACAGTTTGTCGAACAGATCCTGCCGGTCCATCTGGACGCACATCATCATCCCGTAGCTCATGCCCTCGGTCCGCGCGTCGACGTTCCCCGTGTCCACCATGCAGGCGCTGTCCGCGTCCACTTCGTGATAAAAGCGTTCCTCCGGATCCTCAAAGATGGTTCGGAAGCATTCCGACACCCGATTCCGGACTTCTTCCGCGCTGATTCCCACCCGGGAAAACTGATTTGTTCCTTCCATTTTCCGCTCCTCTGTTTCAAAGACAGGGATCCTTCCCCGTCAGCATTCGCCCGATTTCAGGCCGGAGGTACGGCGGGTCAGTCCGGCTGCTGTCCCTCATGGGCTTTCCAGGCGCACTCCGTGATCCGCATGTCCGTAAAGACCGCTCTGAAACTGGATTCCTCCGGGCTGCACGCGTAGATCCCGAAGCGGACCTTCCTTTTCCTTCCACCGGAACAGAGGGACGTTCCTTTTCCTTCCGCGATGCTGCCCTGTCCGATCTTTATTTTACCAGTAATCCATCCCTTTGCGCAATGCCGTATTGTCCCAAAACGAAAGCCTCTTCCGTTATTTCATTCATTTACGGACCCGTGAATATTGACCATTTTTCGAAGCGGCATCCCCGTCAGATAATTCGAATCTGCGGCCGGTTCAGATGGATCCTAATACCTTTTTCCTTTTTTCAGACCGTACTGCCAGCCTCCCGCGCTGCTGCGTACAAATAGGTGAAAGGAGCAATCAAGCTCCTGGCGCTCCCATAAGGAACTGTTTCAAAGCGACAGTTCATCAATATGAATGGAGGAAAAGCCGAAGATGAAAAGATTTCTGTGTATTCTGACCGCTCTGTGCCTGCTTCTTCTGTCCGTCTCCTTCGGCGAGGCGGCGGATCCGGCCTCCGGTGAGGCGTCCGAAACAGGTTCGCTCCGTTTCTATTCCCATGACGACCAGGTCACCCTGATCGAGGGCGATGCGGCCGGTCATCCCGTGCTCAGCATGAAGGATGCCGCTGCTGTGGTGGATTCCGTTCTGGATCAGCTGGGCGGCGGTCCCCGCACCGAGCTTTCGCCCCTGCGGATGCTGACGGACGCGGGCGGAAACAGGTATTATGTGTTTCAGCAGTTCTGCAATCATGTTTCCGTGCTCGGCGGCGCCGTGAAGGTCATCACGGATCCGGAAGGCCGGATGCTGGCCCTGACCAGCAGTCTCGTATCGGACCTGCCGGAGGAGGCCGCCGCGGATCCCATCACCGCCGCGGAGGCGGAGCAGCTGGTTCTGCGGGAAGCCCTGGAGAAAAAGAATCAGCATCTTCAGCTGCAGGAAGGCCTGACAAGTCAGATCGTTCTGCCCACGCTCCTGGTCCTGGATATGAGCGCGGAAGAGATCGATGAGCACAGCCGGTTCGTCTGGGCCGTCTACACCGACAACCCCGTGACCTGGCCGGGCCGGAATCATGAGCTGCCCTATCTGGCGCATTATGTGACCCTGAGCGGCGAGTACCTCTACAGTCTCCCGACGATCCTTCCCGGGGATGAAGCCGGGCAGCGCGGTTTCGACACCAGCTATGTCTTCGAGTTCATGGATCCGGCCGAATACACCGGATATGTGGATCTGTCCACCGGGGAGGAGAAGGAGATCACCGTGACCCTGATGCGGGACCGGCGCACCGGTATGTATTATCTCGGAAACATCGAGCGCAGGATCGTGGTGGCGGACTGCTGGGAATTTCTCTACAACGAGGGGGCTGTCCGGCTGGAATACAGCCCGGACAACCGGCAGTGGGATCAGGTCGGTCTGCTGTCCCTGTACAATTACTGCCGCGCCTACGATTATTACCGGGAGATCGGATGGATCGGCGGAGACGGGCTGGAAACGCCCATCATGATCCTGAACAATTACTGCGACATCAACCATCAGCCCGTGGACAACGCCGCCTACGCGGGGTACATTCTGGGCTGGCAGATCTTCCTGGCCAGCCAGGGCAACGACCTGTCCCAGTGTCTGGATGTGCTCGCCCATGAGTTCACCCACTGCGTCACAGGCTCCGTCATGACCTACAACGCCTATATGAACGATTACGGCGCCATCAACGAGGCGATGAGCGACATTCAGGGCAAAAACTGCCAGATGATGATGGAAGGCCGGGAGAACACCTCCTGGATTCTTGGCGACATGAGCAGCACCCCCGTCCGCTCCATGGACGATCCTCACCGCATGTCGCAGCCCGCCTTCGCCTGGGATCTGTATTATCATCCCAATGTGCAGACGCCCAGCATCCTGAATGACCAGGGCGGGGTCCATTCCAATTCCTCCCTGCTGAACCACCTGGCCTGGCGGCTTGTCGAAAAGGGTGGCATGACCCTGGAGGAATGCCGTGCCTTCTGGTTCGCGGTGGACTGCGCCATGGTTCCCGGCACGGATTACCCCCAGCTGGCGGAGCTCCTGCCCGTGATGCTGCGGATCACCGGGCTGGAGAAGCACAGCGGCGAGCTGGCCGCAGCCCTGGATGCCGTCCGGCTGGGCAGCAGGGAGGTGCCCAACGTGTTCGACGGGGACCGGGCGCTGCTGACCCTGGATCTCCCGGAGGGCGAACTCTATGAAGACGGGCAGTGGATCCTTACGGAAATCAGCGTGGACACCGACGCGCTGAAAACGAGAATCAGCCAGCTCACCGGTCTCCTGATGTCGGGGGATTACAGCTTCCTCCCGCAGGAGCTGCAGGATGATTTCGCCGCGGTGGAGCAGAAAGCCGCGGAGGCCGAGGCCGCCAGGGAAGCGGAACACGCGGAAGCGCCCGAAGGCGCCGGATTCCTTTCCGCTCTGCTGAGTCTGTTCACGAAGGATCAGACCCCTGAACCCACGGTCACCCCCGAACCGGATCCCGAGCAGGAAAAGCTGACCAGCGATCTGTCCAGGTGGGCCGTTGCGCAGCTGAGGGAAATCATCTACAACGGCACCACCAACGGCGGCATGGACGGCCGGAGCATGAAGATGGTCTGCCGCCCCGGATACTCCCTCCCCATCCTGCTCCACGGCATTGTGAACTCCGACACCCAGGAACTTGAGCAGACCCATGTTCTGGCCTATCTGGGAGAAAGCTGGATCGATCTGGGCTTCATCATGAATCAGTCCTCCCAGGTGAGCGGGGAAACGGATTCCCAGCCTGCCCCGGACAGCGCGAATCCCCTGATCGACCGGCTGATTTCAAACCTTGGAAACATCCGCAGCCTCGACGATATTCTGGATCTGTTCTTCTTCAGGATTCAGGGCGGACAGGTGAACGCGCTGCCCGCCGCCGGTCTGGAGGGAATACAGCCCATGCTCTGTGATGATTTCTTCTCCGCTGAGACGAAGGCGGATCCAGAGGAGACCGCCCCGCGCCTGTCCAGGCCCAAGGAATCCCCCGCGGCGGAAGAATAATGCCGGTTCAGATCAGTCCATTAGCAAGTGTAAAGCCGCTTTTACCGCGGGCTGATCCCCGGCGTCTCATCCTTCTCCCGGCCGATCCGGTCCGCAAAGGCCCGGATCAGCCGGTTCGCCGGCTTTCCCCATGTGCAGTACCCGTTGTTGTCGGCGCCGGCGTATTCCGGATACAGTCTTGAGGCGGACCAGTCCCACCATCCCGTTCCGCGGACAAAGGGATGCCGTTCCATGGCGCTCAGGAAGGCCTGATACCATCTTTCCTGGGTTTCCAGGCTGATCCCTTCCCCGTATTTCCAGTCGTTGGGACGTTTCTCGCTGCCAAACCGGGAGGGGCAGCCGCACTCCATGAACATGAACGGTTTCCCGGTCCGCTCCGCCACAGCCTGAATCCGGCCGAACTGCCGGTCCAGGTCGTCCATCGGATAGTATCCGGAGGAAGAAATCACGTCCAGCGCGTCCCACCAGGAAACATGATCCTCCTGATATTTGTCGCAGTTGTACGTCAGGGGGCCGTGATAAATCTCCCGAACCCGGCGGATCACCTCCCGCCATTCCTGTTCCCTGTGATCCGTTCCCACCGTCTCGCATCCGATGCAGTACAGATCCGCGTGATTCTCCTCCGCCATCTCCGCCACCCTGCAAACGTGTTCGGACCAGGCGGAAAACCATTCCTTCCAGCCGGGCTCCACAGGCACATCCTGATCAAAGAAGCGGATATACGCCCGCCAGTATCCGTCCCGGCAGTTGACCATGGCTTTCAGAATCACCTTCAGGCCCAGGGTCCGCGCGTAATCGCATACCCGGGCCACATCCTTCCGGTCCATCACGTCCGGATGCTCGGAGTCCATCCGGGTGGAAAAGGTATGCTCCTGCCAGGCGCATACCGGCAGAATAATCGCGTTGCAGCCCGTGGATTCCGCCAGCAGCCGGAGGGATTCCTTCCAGGATACGGTTCCCTCGGTAAAGCCCCGCTTTTCGCAGAAGCCAAAGGTATATGCGTGAAGAAAGTCCATTCTGTTTCTCCTTCCTGATTCGGCGGGTTGTCCGCCGCGCATCAGTATATCACAGGACCGGCGGCCTTCAAATCCTTGTTTTTTCCCTGGATGAAAAACTTCTCTCCTTGAAATCGCGGCGATTCCATGCGATAATAAGAAAAACACAGAAATACAGTTTGAAACGGAGGAAAAGAAAATGAAGAAAGCAATCGCTCTGCTGGTTACCCTGGGTCTGCTGCTGGGCCTCGTTTCCGCCAGTGCGGAGATGACTGTCGGCGGTTGGACGCCCGTCGCCCATGAAGCGGCCGAACTTCCGGAGGACGCGCAGGCGGCCTTTGACAAGGCGCTGGAGCAGCTGGACGGCGCGTCCTATACGCCGGTGGCGCTGCTGAGCACGCAGGTTGTGGCCGGGACAAACTATTGCATCCTTTGCCAGATCGCGCCCGTCGTGCCGGATCCTGTTCCGGTCTGGGCCCTGGTATACATCTATGCCGATCTGCAGGGAAACGCTGAGATCACAAACGTCTATGAACTCTATATCGGCCAGCACGCGTATCCCGCGGAATAAGGTTTCATCCCGCGGAAAGGGGGGCAGTCTGTGGCCATGAAGAAACTGTTCGATGAAATCCCGTATCTGGAGGGGGACCGCGTCATTCTCAGAAAGCTGACGGAGGAAGACCGGGAGGCCCTGCAGGAGATGGCCCGGAGTAATTTGATCTACCGCTATGAGCCGGCCTGGCTCCTGGAGCAGCAGTATACCGACATGGATCAGCTGCTCCGGGATCTTTACGGAGAGGTTTTCGCGAAAAAGCAAAACCTGTTCCTCGGTATCTTCCTCAGGGAGCGTCCGACGGAGCTTTGCGGGCTGGCGGAGTTTTACGATTACCGGGATCATCTGCACGTGGTCAGCATCGGAGGCCGCCTTCGGGAGAAATTCTGGAAGGGCGGAATCGCCACCGAAACCGCCAGGCTGATGGCTGATTATCTCTTCCGGGAAACCGACATCGAGATCGTCATGGCGGAAACGATGGTTGAGAACGGAGCTTCCGCCCGCGTGCTGGAAAAGGTCGGGTTTATGACCACCCAAACCGTTCATAAAGAGGACTGGGGCCATGAAGAAGCCACGGAGGCCTACCGCTGGTTCCTGTGATTCCCTCTCAGGAGCCTTCGGGCCGCTCCCCCGTCCGGATCCGCGGCATCATTCGGAGGCGGATCCGCTTCCAGGGTGGATCCGCCTTCAGGGCAAACCTTCTTTCAGGAGTTCATTCAAGGTAAAAAAAACGGGAGTCCCCGGACCTGCGGACTCCCGTTTCTGATGGCTGCTCAAACGCTCACTTCGACCTTGACCAGCAGGAATGTTCGCCCGCTTCCGGGCCGAGGGCAGAAAAAGGAGAATGAAGGATGCAGTACCGCAAGGATAAATACGGCCAGGATCTGTCGGTCCTCGGTTTCGGATGCATGCGCTTTACGAGAAGCGGAGGATCCATCGACCTGGAGAAGGCGGAGAAGGAGATCCTGGCCGCCTGCCAGGGCGGTGTCAATTATTTTGATACGGCCTATATCTATCCCGGCAGCGAGGTTCTGCTGGGTACGGTCCTGAAGCGGAATAACCTCCGGGAAAAGGTGAAGGTGGCGACCAAGCTGCCCCAGTACCTGGTCCGGAATCTCGCCGGCGTGGAGAAAACCTTCCAGGAGGAGCTGAACCGGCTGCAGACGGATTATATCGACTATTATCTCATGCACATGCTGACGGATCTGGCCCAGTGGAACCGCCTGGTGGAGATGGGGATCCTGGACTGGATCCGGGAAAAGAAGGGCACGATCCGGAATCTGGGTTTTTCCTATCACGGAAACACGGAAAACTTCCTGAAGATTCTGGACGCCTATGACTGGGATTTCTGCCAGATTCAGTACAACTATCTGGACGACAATACCCAGGCGGGCGAGAAGGGCCTGAAAGCGGCCGCGGCGAAAGGCCTGCCCGTCATCATCATGGAGCCCCTCCGGGGCGGAAAGCTGGTGAACATGCTTCCGCAGGAGGCAAAGAAGCTCATGGCGGAGAACGGGCGGGGCTGGACGCCCGCGGCCTGGGCCTTCCGCTGGCTGTATAACCAGCCGGAGGTGACGGTGGTTCTCTCCGGCATGAATTCCCTGGAAATGGTGGCGGAGAATCTTCTGACCGCGGACAGCGCCGGCCCCGGAGAATGGACGGAAAGCGATTTCGGGCTCATCGCCCAGGTCAGGGCCCTGATCCGGGCAAAGGAGAAGGTCGGCTGCACGGGGTGCCGCTACTGCATGCCCTGCCCGAGGGGCGTGGATATCCCGGGGATCTTCCGCAGCTATAACGAAATGTACACGGAAGGAAAGCGGGAGGCCCGGTTCAAATTTGCCCAGACGGTGGGTCTGACCCGGGTGCCCCCCTTCGCCACCCAGTGCGTAGGCTGCGGGAAATGCGAAAGCCACTGTCCCCAGGGCATCCAAATCCGTGAAAAACTGAAGGAAGCGGACCGCGCGCTGCGTCCGCTTCCCTACCGGGTCGGAATCAACATAGCCCGCGCGTTCATGCTCCGCAAAACCCGCGGGTGAAAGGGGCGGCCCCGTCCCGGTACAGAGGGGCCGCTCCTTTTTCTTTCCTGTCTGCTGTCAGAAGCACCGCTGCTTCCGTTCCTTCCTGCACTGCTCCACATGGCCGCAGCGGTAGCACAGCTCGTTGTCGCAGATGCCGTCGTTTCTGAAATACGAAAGGATGTTGTTCACCGTCGTTTCCGCGATATTGTTCAGGGCCTCCTCCGTCAGAAAAGCCTGATGCGAGGTCACCAGGACATTCGGCATGGAGATCAGCCGGGACAGCAGATCATCATTCAGGATATGTCCGGACCGGTCCTCAAAGAAGATGTCGGCTTCCTCCTCATAGACGTCCAGGCAGGCCGCTCCGATCTTCCGGGCCTTGATGCCTTCCAGCAGCGCTTCCGCATCCACCAGACCGCCCCGGGAAGTGTTGACGATCACAACGCCCTTCTTCATCTTTTCGATCGCTTCGGCGTTGATCATATGGCGCGTCTCCTCCGTCAGCGGGCTGTGCAGCGAGATGATGTCGCTTTCCCTGAACAGCTCCTCCAGCGGTACGTACCGGATCCCGCTTCCCTCGGCGGGATAGGGATCGTACGCGATCACGTTCATCCCGAATCCCCGGCAGATATCGATGAAGATCCTGCCGATCTTCCCGGTGCCGATGACCCCCACCGTCTTTCCATGAAAATCAAATCCGGTCAGCCCGTTCAGGGAGAAGTTGAAATCCCTTGTCCGGTTGTAGGCCTTGTGGATGCGCCGGACAGAGGTGAGCAGCAGGGCCATCGCGTGCTCGGCCACCGCGTACGGGGAGTAGGCCGGAACATGCACCACATGAATCTTCCCGAACGCGGCGTGCAGGTCCACGTTGTTGTATCCCGCGGAGCGCAGCGCGATCACCTTGACGCCGATCTCCCACAGCTTGTCGATGACCGCGGCATTGACCGTATCGTTCACGAATACGCAGACCGCCTCGCAGCCTTTCGCCAGGTCCGCGGTGTCCTCATTCAGTTTCGTTTCCAGATAGCGGAAATGGATTCCCTGTGAATCTCCATACCGTTCGAAGGATGGTTTGTCGTAATCCTTTGCGTCATAGAACGCGACTCTGATCATCGTCTTTTCCTCCCTGTTTTCCTGCCCGTTTCCGCCGCGCTCAGCCTTCCTTGATTTCCGTAAAGCGGCGGACAATGTTCATCAGGATTTCCACGCCCAGGTCCATCTCCTCGGCCACTGCGTGCTCAAACGGTCCGTGATAGGCATAGCCTCCCGTCCCCAGATTCGGGCAGGGCAGTCCCCGGAAGGAAAGCTGCGCCCCGTCCGTACCGCCCCGCACCGGCGGGCATTCCGGCTCCAGGCCGGCCTCCCGGATGGCCGCGATGGCGATGTCCAGCACCACGGGATTCTTCTGAATGACCTCCGCCATGTTCCGGTACTGGTCCCGGATTTCGCACTTCACCGTGCCGGGGCCGTACTTCCGGTTCAGCTCATCCGCGATTTCCCGCATCCTGGCTTTGCGGGCCTCAAACAGATCCCTGTCGTGATCCCGCAGAATATAGGTCAGCTCTGCTTCGGAAACGCTGCCCTTCATGTCCGTCAGATGGTAGAATCCTTCCCTGCCCTCCGTACAGGCGGGGATTTCCTCCGCCGGCAGCATGGCGTTGGCTTCCATGGCCACAAGCTGGGCGTTGATCATCTTCCCCTTCGCGGTGCCGGGATGTACGGAGAAGCCGGTAAAGAAGAGCTTCGCCTGGGCCGCGTTGAAAGTCTCATACTCGACCATGTTCGGTGCGGAACCGTCCAGGGTGTAGGCGTATTTCGCGCCGAAGCCTTCCAGATCCAGCAGCCTGGCGCCGTGTCCGATCTCCTCGTCCGGGCTGAAGCAGATACAGATCCGGCCATGGGGGCGCCCCTCCGCCATCAGGCGTTCCACAGCGGTCAGGATGATCGCGATTCCCGCCTTGTCATCCGCGCCGAGCACAGAGGTTCCGTCGGTGGTCAGGATGGTCTTTCCCACGCAGTCCCGCAGATGGGTGAACTGATCCGGATCCAGGATCTTTCCGGAATCGCCCAGGGGAATCGGGCCCCCGTCATAGTTCCGGATCACCTGCGGATGGGTGTCCGTCCCCCCGCAGTCGTCCACCGTGTCCATGTGGGCGTTCAGCCCCAGGGCCGGAACCGATTCATATCCCGGCGCCGCCGGCAGAAAACCGTAGGCATAGGCATGCTCGTCGACCCGGACGTCTTCCAGTCCAAGGGCTTTCATCTCTTCCGCCAGCAGCCTGGCCAGATCGAATTCTCCCTCGCCGGACGGGGTCCTGTCCTCGTTCTCTTCATGGCTGGTGGTGTTGACGACCGCGTATTTCAGCAGCCTTTCATATGCCTTCATCTTCTCTGTCCTCCTCGTTTTCCGGTCCGTCACGGAAGCGGATGAATTGTTCCGGGATCTTTTTTCTCATCATACATCAATCCGGACGGCAGAACAAGATTTATCTGCGGCCTCTTTTTTTGCGTCCCGTACTGGAACAATCGCTGTCCGTATGCTACAATGACCCCCGGAAACCGAAAGAGACAATCACTGAAGGCGGAGATTGAAATGGCAAAGAAACAAAAAAGCATCCGGACCAGCCTTCGCAGGGCCGCGGCGGCGGGGGTCCTGATCTGCATGGGCTGCATCGTGAATCTGAAGGCCGGCGGGGGGATCGCCGGCGCCGTGCTTTTCAGCGCGGGGCTTTGGTTTGTGGTCAACTTCGACGCGGAGCTGTTCACCGGCCGCGTGACCCGCGGGGATTATGACTGGCTTCAGAAGGCGGTCATGCTGGGGATGAACGTGGCCGGGGCGGGGGTCTGCGGCCTGCTGGCCTCCCTTTTCCTGCCCGAAATCCGGGAAAGCGCCGCCGCGCTGACCGCCGCCTACGCCGATCCGTTCAAGGTTCTCTGGCAGTCCTTTATGTGCGGAATCTGCATGTATCTGGCCACCACACCGCCCAAGGAGGGGGTGAGCCGGCTTCCCTTTGTGGTCTATGGGGTCGTCCTGTTCATCCTGTCCGGCTACGGCCACTCCATCGCCCTGGCGGGCTACGCCGCCGTCGCCCGGAGCATCGCCTGGTGGGTGATTCCGCTGGCCGCCGTCGGAAACGGGCTCGGAAGCTACGGCGTCAAATGGCTTCTGGAGAGATAGCGGAGAGGGGCTTCCACCCGCGCGTTCCGCCGTCCCGGTCCGCGAAAAGCATAAAAAAGGAGCCTGAACAGGGCTCCTGTTTTTTTCGGTCCCCGGCTCCGGCTCAGAGCTTCATCCGGACGGTGTCGGCGGGCTCCGGCCAGACAAAGGTGGCGCTCAGCCTGAATTCTCCGTTGTCGATCAGCAGGCTTTCCCCCGACATGGAGCGGTTTTTCGTGGTGAGGAATTCCACCCAGTCAGCGGTCTCCTCCAGATCCGTCCATTTTCCCATGGGCGTCACCTTCATGATCTGCCGCCACAGCTCCCCGTCCTTCATGACGGGATCGTTCAGCGGCGTGCAGACCCCGCCCAGGCAGATGGCGTTGCAGGTGACTTTCCGGGGCGCCAGGCGGACGGCCAGATTTCTCATGTAGCCCAGCAGCCCGGCCTTGGAGGCGGCGTAGACCGGAAACTCCTGGCCGGATACCGCCGAGGCGGACGCGTTGATCAGCACGGATCGCACGGCGCTGTTTCCCCGCAGATAATGCTCAGCTGTCAGAATCGTCCCTTTCAGGTTGTTGTCGATATCGTCCGGGCTGTTCTGCGTGCCGGCGTTCAGAAAAAGGATCTCCGGTTCAGGGATCTCCGGCAGGGCGGATTCATCCCGGATATCCGCGATGAAGTGGGTGTAGCCCGGACGGACGAAGGGCGCGGGAGCCGTGTCAATCCCGAAAACCCGGTGTCCCCTGTCCAGAAACCGGCCGGCCGCCGCGGAGCCGATGGCGCCGGAGGCGCCTGTGATCAGGATATTCATCGGGCCGCCTCCCTTCCGCCGCATATGCCTTCCTTCCGCCATTTATCCAGCAGCAGATAGCCCAGCGGAGAGAACACGATCTCCATGATCAGTTCCAGAACGGCGCCGATCAGGGAGCAGGTGACGCACTGGGACAGGGTCCAGCAAAAGCCGTCCCAGTAAATCGGGGCAAAGATCATGAAGGTCATTCCCGCGAAGATGAAATTATCCACAAACTGGCCCACAAAAGTGGAGATATAGCTGCTGGCGGCGTAGGCCGTCTTTCCGTAGGGATTCTTCCGGAAAAAGCGTCCCACCCATTCATTGACCGCGTTGTTGACGGCGGCGGAAACGATAAAGGCCACGCTGCTGCTCAGCAGGATGAACCAGGTTCCGCTGAAGATTGCGTTCAGGGCGGTATAATCCGTCTCGGTCGGAATGGCGCTGCAGACGTAAAGGATCAGGGATACAAAAAGATTGGTTCCCAGGGCAAAAAAAGAAAGCGTCGTGGCCGTGCGCTGCCCGAAGGCTTTTGTCACCACGTCCATGCACATGAACGCCAGCCACGAAAGAAGAATGCCGCCGTCCGCCGCGACAATCCCGGCCTGATAGATCGTTTTGTTGGCCATAAGGTTCATGACGATGACGGCGACGCAGAACAGCGTCGTAACCACCCCCGGAACCGCGCGAAGATCCCCTCTGGCGCGTTGCCAGAGGGACAGCATTTTCTTTCCCATATTCTTTTTCTCCTTGGTTTTATTTTATATAGCGAAGGATTTAGAGCCCGAACTTCGCTTCCGCCCTTTCGGGCAGCCCCATTTTTATATCACACTTTCGCCGGAAACACAAATGAAATTGCTCCGGAGCGGAAAGAGCTCCGGAACAGGACGGAATCAGGACATGGTTCCGCTCCGGAGCCGGAAAGGATCCGGAGCGGAAAAAAGCGCCGGAGCGCTTTTACGCCCCGGCGGTGTCCGTCCCCAGATACGGGATCATATCGCTGAGCCGGCCGAAAACCAGGTCGGGTTGGATGGCGGAGGTTTCAAGATCCCCGGACCCCGTTTCCCCGGACAGCACCAGGATGGAGAGCAGCCCATGGTTCACGCCCGTGGCGATGTCCGTATAGAGCCGGTCCCCCACCATGGCGGTTTCCGTCTTCCGGAACCCGGTGCGCTCCAGCGCTTCCTCCACGATTCCCCCGTAGGGCTTTCCGAGGATCACGTCCGGCCTGCGCCCCGTGCTGGCCTCGATCAGGGCCATGAAGGAGCCCGCGTCCGGGATGAAGCCCGTCTCCGTCGGGCAGTTGATGTCCGGATGGGTGGCGATATAGGGCAGTCCCGCCCGGATCAGGTCGCAGGCTTCGCACAGCCGGTCATACCGCAGCGTGGTGTCGAAGGCCAGCAGCACATAGTCCGGATCCCGGTCCTCCATCCGCATCCCCATGGACTCCAGCTCTCCCCGAAGATCCGGGTTGCCCATCAGGAAGCACCTTCCCTCCGGAAATCTGCGCAGGCAGTAGTGCGCCGCCGCGTGGCCGGAGGAGATCACATCCCGGTATTCCGCCGGAACGCCCATCCCCTCCAGCTTCCGGGCATAGGCGGAGGCGGATCTGGAGGAATTGTTGGTCAGGAACCGGGCGGTGCGTCCAGTCCTCCGCAGCGCCTCCAGAAAGTCCAGCGAGCCGTCGATGAGCCGGTTTCCCAGGTAGAAGGTTCCGTCCATGTCCAGCAGAAAGCAGCGGACGGAGCGCAGCTTTTCCCGGATTTCAGCCTCGTTCATCTTCTTCTCCGTACAGTTCGTTCATCAGCTTTTCCGCCGCCTCGTCCAGAAGCCCCAGATCCCACAGCAGGCTGCTGGTCAGATACTTGTCCCGGATCTCCCTGCTTCCCAGCAGCGCGTCCAGGGTATCCTGCCGGGAAAGCTTCAGGTCCGCGGGCTCAAGCGGCATACCGCACTGCTTCATCAGCGCGTGGACCCGCTCCCTGGGCGGCAGCTCCTCCCGGATGATGCTTCTGATCTCCGTCCAGTGTCCGGCGATGATATCCAGCCTCTTCCCCCAGTTTTCCGGGCTGTTTTTCCGGATTTTCCGCTCGGTGGCCAGCACGGCGGGCGTCACCGGCCCGAAAATGCTTTCCATCCGCTGTTCCCAGGCCTCCTGGGAATAGGCGCGGATGGCGGCCTCCGCCCGGTCCCGGTCCACGGATTCAAAGTTCAGGATGTTCTCATAGATCCACAGCGTGCAGAGCGTTCCCACGCCCACCTGGATTCCGTGCAGGTCCGAGGGCTTTCCCCGCTGCAGCGCCTGCATCTCCCACAGATGGCTGAAGTAATGCTCCAGGCCGCTGGCCGGGCGGCTGATTTCCGCGAAGGCCATGGAGATCCCGCTGATCACCAGCCCCTCCAGCACGGATTTCAGCGCTTCCGGATCCCGGCGCATCAGCCCGTCCGCCTGATCGACGATCCGCTTCAGGCAGGCCCGGACCATGCCGGCGATCTCCTCGCAGTAGGCGTCGCCGTATACCAGATGGCTGATCCGCCATTCACAGATGGAAACATACTTGGCCAGCATATCCCCCAGTCCCGCCTGCAGCATGATGTCCGGCGCGGTGGCCAGGATATCCGTGTCGGCGATGATGGCCTCCGGGCAGGCGTTGTACAGGCTGACCTTCAGCCGGTTCTGAATCATCGACGCGGAGTTGGAGCAGTATCCGTCCATGGAGGGCGCCGTGCAGACCACCATGCTGGGCAGCCCGCAGGCGTGGGCCATCACCTTACAGCAGTCGTTGATCACGCCGCTTCCCACCGCCACGATAACGTCACAGGAGGGATCCATCGCCATGGCCAGGGCGCCCATGGCCCATTCGTCGGGCTCCATCTTTCCTTCCCTCTCCGGGAAGACAAATTCCGACGCGGGGATGCCCGCCCCGGACAGCACCGCGCGCACTTTGTCCCCGGCGGCCTTTTCCGTGTTCACGTCCATGACCAGCAGGGGATGGCTGCGTCCCCGGGCCTTCAGCGCCTCCGGCAGGGTTCCGGCCGCGCCGGGCCCGGCACGGAAAAAGCGCAGGCCGCAGCGGTGCACTTTTCCGCAGGAACAGCGGATGCCGCCTTCCGCGGTCAGCTCCGCCAGGTTCATCTCACTCAGATGCTTTTCCACCGTGTTCTGTCTCCTTGTTCAATGCTCTCCCGGCGGCGGGGCCGCGGGGCCGTTGTCCGGGTTTCCCCCGCGCCGGGATGCTTTCCCGCCCCGTCTTTCCGGGAAAAAAGGGATTTACCGCTTGCTCTGGTCCCAGGGCTCGCCGGCTGCCTTGGGCGGATGGTTCTTCCGGGAGAAGAAGACGAGCAGCAGCAGGGTCAGCACATAGGGCAGCATCAGGAAAAGGTCGGTATAGATGCTGGGCAGTTTCGCCGCCAGGCAGAGCTGCATGCCCCCGGACTTGGCCAGGCCGAAGATCAGGCAGGCCAGCGTGGTGGGACCGATCTTCCAGTTGCCGAAGATCATCGCGGCAATGGCCAGGTATCCGAATCCCTGATAGATGCTGGGCGAGAAGTTGCCCAGCAGGGAATAGGCGAAGCAGATTCCGCCGATGCCGGACAGGGCGCCGGAGATGATCACGCCCGCCCAGCGGATCTTCTTCACGCTGGCGCCGGCCGCGTCCACCGCCTGGGGGTTCTCCCCGCAGGCCCTCAGCCGCATGCCGAAGCGGGTCCGGTTCAGCACGTACCACATGACCAGCACCAGCACAGCGATCAGGATTTCAAAGGGATACACATCCGTGAACAGGCCGCCGATCCAGGGAATCCGGCTCAGCAGCGGCACGGAGAAGCGCGCGGAAACGTCGAGGATGAACTTGTTGGAGGCGTTGCCGCTCAGCATGGTATTCATGGCGCTGGTGAAAAAGGCGGTCAGCGCCACGGACAGAATGTTGATCACCACGCCGCTGATCACCTGATTGGCGCGGAACCGGATACAGAGCAGCCCGTGGACGCAGGAGAAGAGCGCCCCGCCCGCGGCGGCGCAGAGAATCGCCACATAGATTACCGCCTGGTTTCCGCTTCCCATTACCGGGGAAAGCAGCGTGGCCGCCAGAGCGCCGAAAAAGGCTCCGACGCCCTGAAAGCCTTCCACCGCCAGATTCGTGACGCCGCTTCTTTCGGAGTACAGCGCGCCGATGGCCATGATCAGCAGCGGAAGCGCAAAGGAAAGTCCGTCTGTAAAAACCTTGTTCACGGCTTCTCTCCCCCCTTCTCCGTCCCGGCCGCCGGGGCGGGTCTGTCCGCCGCCGCCTGCATGGTCTTGCCGGCCCGGTACTTCATATAATTCCCGCAGGCGGCGAAGAGCAGCAGGATTCCCGTGATCAGGGAGGCAATCTCCTTCGCCACCCCCACCGTGGAGCTCATGTAGTTGGCCCCCTGCTGGAAGATGGACACCACCGCGGCGGCGAAGATGGCTCCGATCGGGGATCCGCTTCCGAGCAGCGCCACGGAAATGGAGTCGTAGCCCATACTCGGGAGCGCCTTGGGAATGATCGTATTCGTATAGCCCAGATAATAGGTCACGCCCGCCAGCCCGGCGATGGCGCCGGAGAGCCCCATGGACAGCAGGATCATCCGGTTCACCCGGATCCCGGTGTATTCGGAGCAGCGGCGGTTCTGGCCCACGGCCTTGATCTCAAAGCCCAGAACGGTCCTCCGGAAGAGGAATGAGACCAGCAGCGCGGTCAGAATCGCCGCGATCAGGCCCAGGGGAATCTTGCATTTCAGATCCCCGATCATGACGCCCGTCAGCGTCAGCCTGGATTCCGGCGAGCAGACCCGGCTGTTTCGGGTCAGCATGTCCACGTAATTGTTGTTGATGAAAAAGCCCGTCACATAGCTGATGATGTAGTTGATCATGATCGTGGAAACCACTTCGTGAATGTTGAAGCGGTATTTCAGGAATCCGATCAGGGCCCCCGTCAGCCCGCCCACGATGATTCCGGTCAGCAGCACCAGCGGCTTCGCCAGGCCCGCCGGGATGGCCTTGTTGTATCCGATCAGCACCATGGCGGTGAACCCGGAGAGCAGCATCTGCCCCGAGATGCCGATGTTGAACAGCCCGGCCTTGAAGGCGGCGATAAACGCCAGGGAGGCCAGAATCAGCGGTGCCAGATAGTTCAGGAAATCCAGCAGGTCCGTCAGCATGCCGCTCCCCCCGCCGTAGTTGCCCCGGGGGAGGAATCCACAGCCCTGCAGGAAGCTTTTGAATGCCGTGATCGGGTTCTTGCCCAGAATCAGCAGCAGAACGCTGGCGGTGATGAACATCATCAGAATGGACAGCACCGAGACCCAGAGGGAAGCATGCCTGCCCGTCAGCCGCCGGGCGAGGAAAAGGTTCCGCTTTTTCAACTCTCCTTCACCCCCATCATATAGCGGCCCACCTCCTGGGTGCTCATCCGTTCCGCCGCGTCGGTTTTCAGCATCTCGCCCCGGTACAGGACGCCGATCGTATCCGCCAGGGACATGATCTCATCCAGCTCCAGGGAGATCAGCAGAATCGCGGCCCCCCGGTCCCGCTCCTGAAGGATCTGCCGGTGAATGTTCTCGATGGCGCCGATATCCAGTCCCCGGGTGGGCTGGACAAAAATGATCAGCCGGGACTGTTCCTCAATCTCCCGCCCGATGATCGCCTTCTGCTGGTTTCCGCCGGACATGGACCGCAGGATCGTTTCCGGGCCCTGGGCGCAGCGGATATCATAGTTCCGGATCAGCTTCTCGGCGTATTCCCGGAAGGATTCCTGCCGAAGAATGCCCTTTTTGGAGAAAGGCGGCCTGAAATACTCCCGCAGCGCCAGGTTCTCCCGCAGCGTCATATCCGGAATCGTTCCGGTCTCATTCCTGTCCTCGGGGATGTAGGAAACGCCGGCCAGGCAGCGCTCCCGCACGGGCAGGCCCGTGATGTCCTTCCCGTTCAGGATCACCTTTCCTTCCGCGGCCCTGGCCAGCCCGGCGATGGCGTCCGCGATCTCTCCCTGTCCGTTTCCGGAGACTCCCGCGATGGCGAAAATCTCCCCGCCCCGGACCGTGAAGGACACATTCTTCACCACCTCGAAACGGCTCTCGTTCCGGACCGTCAGATTCCGGACCTCCAGCACGGGCTCCCCGAAACGCGGCGGCGTTTTTTCCTGGGTGAACTTCACCTGCCGCCCCACCATCATGTCCGCCAGCTCCTGGGCGGAGGCGTCGGCCACGTCCCGGATGCCGATCAGCTTTCCCTGCCGCAGAATCGCGCACCGGTCGGCGATCCGCTTGATCTCCGCGATCTTGTGGGTGATCAGGATGATGGTCTTCCCGCTGTCCCGGAGATTCCCGATGATCTGCAGCAGAAAGTCAATTTCCTGCGGCGTCAGCACGGCGGTAGGCTCGTCGAAAATCATGATCTCCGCGCCGCGGTAGAGCATCTTCAGAATCTCGACCCGCTGGCGCACGGAAACCGGCACGTCGGCGATCCGGTCCGTGGGGTTGACCTCCAGCCCGTACGCTTTGGACAGCTCGGCGATTTCCCGGTTGGCCTTCTTCATGTTGACCCAGGGGAGCACGCCCAGCCTCTTCTCTTCCGGTTCCACGCCCAGCACGATGTTCTCCGCGATGGTAAAGGGGTGCACAAGCTTGAAATGCTGGTGCACCATCCCGATGGAACAGGCCGCCGCGTCCGTGGAGGAGTGAAATTTCACGGGCTTCCCGTCGATCAGAATCTCCCCTTCATCCGGTCCGTATATGCCAAAAAGGATGCTCATCAGCGTCGACTTGCCCGCTCCGTTTTCGCCCAGCAGCGCGAAAACCTCGCCCTTGCGGATTCCGAGGGAAACATCATCGTTGGCGACGATGCCCGGAAACCGCTTCGTAATGTGACGCATCTCAACAAGGTATTCGCTCATCGATCCACCACCGTCCGATCACAGCATTGTAAAAAACGGGACGCTCTCCCCGGTCGGAAAGAGCGTCCCGTTCAGTCAGCTTATTTCAGCCCCGGGAAGTCGGTCACGGAGTACTCGGTTCCGGAAGGAGGAACGATCTCGCCCTTCTTCATCAGCTCGAAGCACTCGTTCAGCTTTTCAAGCGCGTCTTCGCTCAGCTGCTGCCGGCCTTCGGCGGTAACGATTCCGGTGGAATCGGTGTCCGCGCCCAGCAGAGCGTCCTGTCCAACGAAGGTTCCGTGATAGATGGCGTCCAGCTGACGCTTCACATCCAGGTGCATCGCCTTCAGGGAGGAGGTCAGCACCACGTTTCCTTCGCCCTTGGCGCCGTCGTCATACTGGTCCACGTCGCAGCCGATGAACCAGACACCTTCCGTTTCCTTGACCGCGGTCAGCACGCCGTTTCCGGACTCGCCCGCGGCGGAGAAGATCACGTCGCAGCCTTCGCCGATCAGGGTCTCAGCCACGGTCTTGCCTCTGGCGGGATCCCCGAAGTCGCCCACATAGTTGCCGCCCACATTCTGGCCGGCCATATCCGTGCCGGCGAAGGAGGGCAGCTCCACGCACTCGGCGGTGGTGCCGTACTTCGCGTTGGCGTAGTTGACGCCGGCCATGAAGCCGTACTGGTAGTTCACGTTGGAGGGATAGGGGATGCCGTTGATCACGGCCACCTTGCCGGTCTTGGTGGAAAGGGCCGCGGCCACGCCGGCCATGAAGCCGCCTTCCTGCTCCTTGTAGGTCATGGTGAACACGTTGTCCGCCGTCACCTGGTTCCCTTCGCTGTCCATGATCACGGAATCAATGACCAGGAAGTATTTGTCGGGATTCGCCTTGACGACATCGCCGACCTGGCTGAATTGGAAGCCGGGAAGCACAAACACGTCATACTCGCCCACCAGCTTTTCAACCGTGGGAACAATCTCGGCCAGGTCAGGCTCCTTCACATCGGCAACCGTGCAGTCGTTGTGCTCCCCGATAAACGCGAGGATGCCGTTGTAGCAGTCCTGGTTAAAGTTGCCGTCGTCCACGCCGGTGGAGGAGACGATCAGAATCTTCAGGGGTTTTTCCCCATCCGCCATGGAGGGGGCGATCATCAGGCCGGCCATCAGGGCCAGAGCGCAGACGAAAGCTAATACTTTTTTCATTGGGTTTTCCTCCTTTTTTCATTCGCCGGACAAGCTCGCCGGGAAACCGGCGCCCTCCCGGAATCAGTTGTATTGTACCACAAAACGGACCCCCGTTCAATCCTGAATTTGGTTCTCCGGCGGCCCCGGGATCCGGTTCCCGGCGTTCCCGGCCGGCCCGCGCCGGCCTTCCGGTCATGCCTGAATCCGGTTCTCCGGCCGTTCCCGGCCCTCCGCCCTGATCTCCTCATAGGCGGTCAGGGCGTCATAGAGCCCGTCCTCCGAAAGGACTCCCCGGGGAATCCCCGCCGGGATTTCCCCTGTCTCGTCCGCCTCGAAGTCCTCCCGCCACGCCGTGCGGAAGTACCCTTCCAGCGCCCGGACATCCTCCCCGATGTCCCCCTCCTGATGATCCAGCCAGGCCAGCAGCCTGTTCAGCCTGGCCTCCATCTCCTTGACGCGCCCGATCCGATCCTCCATGAGTCTCTCTCCTCACTGCGGCGGGTTTTCGCCGCGGCATTCTGTCCTGCGGTCCCCCGCCGGGCGGGGGGCCAAAGACTGTCCCCTTCCGACGGTCAGGGTCATTATAGCATGCCCGCCCCGGAAGCAAAAGGGCGGAGTCCCTCTCCCCTCCGCCCGGAAGGACATCCTGCCCCGGAAAGCGGAAAGAGCGAAAGCCGGAGCTTATCCGGAACGCAAAAAAGACGGGGCCGCTTTCGCGGTCCCGCCTGCAAAGGCTTATCCCAGGGGATGCGCGGTCACCGAAACGGCGATGGGCGCGTCCGCGGCAAACGTGATTCCGTCCGCCTCCAGCGGGGTAGGAATCAGTGCGGTCACCGCCCGTTCCCCTTCGTTGATGAAAAGCTCGACGCTCTCCTTGTCCATCAGCACCCGCAGGGTCAGCTTTCCGTCCCGGACCTCCGCGGGAACATGGCGGGTATGGACGATATCCCTGCGGGATCCTCCGTGGCTCCGGTCGAAGATCAGCTCGCCCCTGGCCAGGTCGCACTGGATCTGGATATAGTGGTCCGCGTCCCGGGCCGTCCGGAGCGTGAAGCGCCGGCACTCCGATCCTTCCGTATGCAGGGTCACGGTCATGTCCATGAGCCGGCCCCGGACCCCGGGCAGGGCGCTCTCCTCCCGGACCGTAACCCGGTCATGGCGGACCGTATCCATCCACAGGGTCTCAATTTCCCGGATGGGCAGCTGCTTCAGGCGTCCGTCCTCGATTCTCAGCTCCCGCGGCACGCTCATCTGGCCGTACCAGGGGTGCCTTCTCGGCGCCTCCTTGCAGGTTTCCCAGTTGTCCATCCAGCCGATCATGATCCGGCGTCCGTCCGGCGCCAGGGTGGTCTGCGAAGCGTAGTAGTTCAGCCCGTGGTCCAGGGGCTGAATGCTCTCCCGCTCAAACCTGACCTCCTTCGCGTCAAAGGTGCCCAGCAGGGCGGCCGTGACGTCTCCGGCATGGAATTCCTCCCGGGCCTGAACCTCCTGCGGGCTGACCAGCAGCACGTGCTTTCCGTCCAGCTCAAAGAAATCCGGGCACTCCCACATCCGGCCGCAGGCCTTGTGGCTGGAGTCGATCTCCCCGGCGAACCGCCAGTCGATGCCGTCTCCGCTCTCAAACAGGACAACGGAGCCCAGGCGTTCCGCGTGCAGGTTGGCCGCCACCATCCGGTAGGTGCCCTCCGCTGTCCGCCAGATCTTCGGATCCCGGAAGTCAAAGGCGCTGTAGCCTTCCGGCAGATGGGCGTGGCGGACCACCGGGTTCAGCAGGGATTTTTCAAAGTCCGTACCGTCCCCGACCGCGACGCACTGCGCCTGGGTTTCCCTGCGGAAGGTTCCGGCCGGCTGCACGCCCGTATAGCAGAGCATCAGCCTTCCGTCCGGCAGTTCAACGGCGCTTCCCGAGAAGCATCCGCCCGCGTCCGCCTCCGTGTCGGGGGCCAGGGCGCAGGGCATGTAGGTCCAGTGCAGCAGATCCGTGCTGACCGCGTGTCCCCAGTGCATCGGGCCCCAGCGGCGGGAGAAGGGATGATACTGGTAGAAAAGATGAAACTGGCCCTGATACCAGCTGAATCCGTTCGGGTCATTCATCCAGCCGACCAGCGGCGTCAGGTGGTACAGCGGGCGTTCTCCTGCATCCAGCCGCATGGCTCTTTCTCTTTCGTAATCACGCACCCGCTGAAGCGGTCCGGGTATCTTGATCATACGGTACCTCCGAATTGTTTCTGCAGAAAACCGGGAGCCGGAGACCGGCTCCCGGAAAGGAGGAGGAGTATCTTACTGAATCGCCATGTAGCGATCGTACGCGTCCTGATAAATCTGCTCCAGCGTGCTCAGACCGCAGCGCTCGAGGAAGGCCTTGTACTCTTCCCATTCCGCGTCGGTGGGGCCGCCGTTCTTGATCCAGTTGGCTTCGTACTCAGACTGCGCCTTCTCCAGGTCGGGCTTGTAATAGTCGATATCGTCCAGTTCGGACTGGGTGAACACGGCATCCAGCGGATAGCGGGTGTCGTCCGTCACGTACTGCATCCAGAAGTCATACAGGTCCGCCAGGCGCTCCTGGGCCCGGGGTTCCATCTCGAAGACTTCGTTGTAGTATTCGGCGAGGATCAGTTTGGGTCCTGCAACCTCGGACTGGGACTTCAGTTCGCCGGCGGACTTGCTATACTTTTCGCGGGCCTGTTCGTCGGTGATGGAGACCCACAGGCCGTCGGCGTTCTTTTCGGTGAAGAACACGCCGATGGGGCCGTACTGGAGCTGCATCACGTTCTCGCCCTCGTACCACTGATCATAGAAGCTCAGCAGCTTGGCGGGATCCTTGCACTCGCGGGTGATGGACAGCTGGCCGGCATTGACCTGGCCGCCGGTGCGCAGCGTCACGTTGCAGGTGCCGTCGGGGCCCTTCAGCACGGGCAGATACACATAGTCCTTGGCGTAGGGGCCCATGATCTCGTTGATTTCCCACCAGGTCGCCACGCCCACGCGGCCTCCGCTGCACTTGGCGATCAGCTGGTTGGTATCCTGGGAGAACATTTCCAGATCCATCAGGCCTTCGGCGTACCAGTTGTGGAAATAGGTCACCGCGGCGCGGTAGTTGTCGTCGTCGGAAACGAAGTTCACCTTGCCGTCCTTGTTCACGGTCAGGTCCTGGGTCAGGGGGCTGTCCATGTAGAAGTTGGTGAAGCCGAAGCCGGCGTAGAAGATATTCTGGCCCCAGCACCACTGGTCAAAGCCGGTGCTCATGGGAATGGTGGAGCCGGCGGCGTTGCCGTAGTACTTCGCGGACATGTCGTTTTCCTTGAACGCGGTCAGAACGTCGTGCAGTTCATCCAGCGTGGTGGGCATGGCCAGTCCCAGATCGTCCAGCCAGGCCTTGTTGATCATGGAGAATTCCGGCACGCAGAAGATGGAATAGCTCTTCTCCCGGCCGATGCCCAGGGTGGTCATCTGCTCTCCGGCGGGAAGGCCGTAGATCTTGCCGTCCATGGTGATCGCCGCGCGGATTTCGGGATGAGATTCCAGAATCGCGCTCAGGTTGGGCATCGTCTCGGGGGTGATGTAGGGCGTCAGGTCGATGAAGGTGCCGGCCTGGCCGTAGCGCATCAGGTCATAGTTGCTGAAGCCGCAGGCCTGGAAGGCGTCGATGGGCGTCTTGCTGGCCGCGTTGCCGCTGATGCGGGTGCCGACGACCTCGCCCAGGCTGTCGGACCAGGTGTCCCAGGTGATCTTGATCCCGGCTTTTTCCTGCATGTCCAGCAGCACGGGGTTGCTGTCATAGCCGGTGGAGAGGGCCGAGATACCGCTGAGCACGATGAAATCGGTCTGTCCTTCCGCGGTGGAGACGGAAGCCAGCGAAAGCATCATCAGCGCGGCCAGGAGAAGAGATACGAGCTTTTTCATGGGAGTTCCTCCTTCTATGGTCTTTAATTTCTGCGTCAAAGGACGCTGCTAACCCAAATCGGTTCCGCCGGGCGGTTTCTTTCCCGCCGCGAAGCGGTGGGCCGTCCGCCGCCGGATCAGCCCTTCACGGCGCCGGCCATCAGGCCCTTCTCGAAGTACTTCTGCACGAAGGGATACGCGATCAGCATGGGGGCCGCCGCCACGATGATGGAGGCGAACTTGATCATCTCCGTCATCTTGTTCAGCTCGGCGTATCCGCCGCTGATCATGCTGGCCTGGGAGGCGGAAGCGGAGGACTTGATCAGGATGTTCCGCAGCACCAGAGGCAGCGGAGCCTGCTCATTGGTCATGTAGATCAGCGCGGTAAACCAGTCGTTCCAGTAGGCCACCATGGAGAAGATGACCATCACGGAGAGGATCGGCAGGGACAGCGGAATGATCATGGAGAAGAAGATCCGGAAATGGCTGGCGCCGTCGATGCTGGCGGCTTCCTTCAGCGATCCGGGAATGCTGTTCTCAAAATAGTTCCGCGCGATGATCGCGTTGCTGACGGCCACGCCGCCCGGCAGGAACATGGCCCAGATGGACTGCATGATGCCGGTCTTCTGCACGATCAGGTAGGTGGGAATCAGGCCGCCGCCGAAGTACATGGTGATGATGAAGAAGATGCTGATCAGCTTCTTGCCCGGCAGCTCCTTCACGGACAGGGGGTAGGCCACCAGGTAGATCATGGCCACGGAGAAGATCGTTCCCACCACCGTATAGAGGATGCTGTTGCCGTATCCGCGGACGATGTTCGGCTCCGCGAAAACCGCCTTGTATCCGTCCAGGGTCGGCTGGCTCGGCAGCAGGAAGGTCTTTCCCGCGTACACATCATAGGGATCGGAGAAGGACGCCACCAGAACGTAGTAAAGCGGATAGGCGATGATGATCAGAATGATCAGGGAGAAGATGACCAGGATCACGTCGCTGGCGCGGTCGCTCAGGCCGCCGGGCTTTCCCTGCTTTTTGCTTGCCGTCACTGTCATTGCGTTCATCCTCCCTTCTTACACGAAATTGACGTCGCCGTACTTTTTCGCGATTCTGTTCACAACCACCAGCAGCACGATATTGATGGCGGTGTTGAACAGTCCCACCGCGGTGCCCAGCTCGTACTTGCCGCTGACGATGCCCTGCTCGTAGACGTAGATCGATATGATATCGCTGGTCGCCCGGTTCAGGTCGGTCTGCAGCAGGTAGGCTTTTTCGAATCCGACGTTCATGATTCCGGAAACGCTCATGATCAGCTGGAGGATGATCATCGGCAGCAGGCAGGGAATATCGATGTGAAGGATCCGCTGGAACACGCTGGCGCCGTCGACCTTGGCCGCCTCG
>CAMVDI010000003.1 GCA_947166205.1 uncultured Clostridia bacterium | reverse complement strand
GTCTTCCCGGAGGATCCAGGCCCGGAGATCCCCACGATCCGGCCCCGGGGAGCCCCCCCCACGCCCAGGGCGGCGTCCAGCGTCAGGCAGCCCGTGGAGATCACGGGGATATCCCGGTTCACCGAATCGGCCCCCAGCTTCATCACGGAGCCCTTTCCGAACTGCTTGTCCAGATCGGCCAGCGCGTGCTCCAGCGCTTTCAGCTTCTCTTCCTGTACATCCGTCGTCACAAGGGTCTTTTCCGGCTTTGCCGCCTTCTTCGCCGCCATTCCGATCTCCTCGCTTTTCTCATTCTCTCGTTCACTCATCCGAAGGCTCCGGCCCTGGGCCGGCCCCCGGGGAGAAGCCCCGCCGGCCGCCCCGTCCGGCTTTCATCTTATCAGATCCGGACCTCCTTTTCAAGAGCAAAACCAAAAAATTTTGTGCTTCGGCCCAAAATTTTTGTGCTTTTTTATCCCCCCAGGCGCTTCCGCAGGGTCCTCAGCTCCTCCTGTTCCTCTCCCAGCCGGGTCAGAAACGCCCGCTGGGCCGGGTCCTCCGCCAGGATCTCCCCCGCCCGCCGGACCGCCTCCGCGAAGGCCGGGTCCATGCTGCTTTTCCCCTGCCTGGCCAGGGGGCAGACCGCCCGGGCACGCTCGTCCGTCCGGACGGAAACGCCCTTCTCCGTCAGCCGCGGCATCAGGGGAAACATCCGGCAGGCCAGCGGCCGGGTCTCCCTTTCGCATTTTCCCGGGCAGATCAGGAGCATCTCCCGCCCCGCGGGAAGCATCCGCCAGCCCTCCGCGTCCTCATACAGGTCCTCTTCCCCCGGGAAGAGCAGCATTCCGGTCTCCTCCCCCTCCAGTGAAGAGCAGCACCTTTCCCCGCAGATTCTGCCGCAGTCCCGCTTCAGGGGCGTGATCTCCGAAAGGAGCGCCCGGGCTTCCCCCACCGCGCTGTTCATTCCCGTCCTTCCTCCGTTCCTTCTCCCGTTTTCCCCGCCTCCGGGGCCGTCTCCGGAGCCGGGTCCTTCCCCCTCTCCGGGGCTGTTTTTCCCCCGGTCTCCGGCTCACCGTCCTTTCCCGTCTCCGGGGCCCTGTCCGGCACCCACCGGTAGGCCCGGCGCCCCCCGGCCGCGTCGGTCATCAAAAGGTCGGGCATCTCCTCCGCCTTCGCCGCCAGGGAGTCGATCAGCGCGGGATAGCGGAAGGAGCGGCGGAAGGATTTCTCCGCCAGGAAGGTATTTCCCCGGATCCTTCCGGTCTCCCAGGCCTCCGTCAGATCCAGCCTGGCCGCCTTTTCCGGCCAGATGCCGCCCCGGAGGTCCATGCCGCCCATCCGCAGCCGCCCCGCCGCCGGGTCGTAATCCGCCAGCGCCGGGACCCCGTCCTCCGCCGTGGGGCAGATCACCGTCAGGTTTTCCCCCTTCAGCCGGTTCCGGCACACGGCCACGGCCTCCGGGGAGATGTCCATGCCCAGGTACCTGCATCCCAGCCCCTCCGCCGCCGCCAGGGCCGTCCCGCTTCCGCAGCACAGGTCCGCCACCAGGTCCCCGGGCCGGACCACGGGCCCGAGCACCCGCTCCAGCAGCTTCCGGGGCTTCTGGGTGGGATATCCCGTCCGCTCCGGATCCTTCTGCTGCAGGAAGCCGATATCCGTCCACACGTCCCCGGGATAGACCGGCTCGTCGTCGTAGTAGCGGTATTCCTTTCCGTTGCTGCGGATGCTGGAATAGGTCCGGCCGTCCCCGTCCGTCATGCGGCTCATGTGGTTTCTCCGGTAATCCTTCCGCTCCAGGGGCACCCGCGTCAGATCGAAACGGTATTCCGGGCTCCGGGCGTACAGCAGGAGGGTGTCGTGCTTCCGGGAGAAGCAGCGCTTGTTCCGCCCGCCGCTTTCATAGGCCCAGATGATCTCGTTGAGAAAAAGCTCCTTTCCGAAGATCCTGTCGCAGAGGATCCTGCCCCGGGCGGACATACGCCAGTCCAGATGCAGGCAGAAGACCCCCTCCCGGCCCAGCAGGTCCCGGCCCACGGTGACCAGCCGCCGAAGGAAGAGCAGATAGGCCTTCTCGTCGGCGAAGCGGTCCGTGAACCCCTCCAGGATCAGGTTCGGGCTTCCGGACCGCCAGCCCTTTTCCCCGTAGGGCCGCTTCCGCCGGAATTTCTCCCCCGTCATGAAGGGGGGATCCAGATACACGCACTGGACCTGTCCCGCCAGGGCCCGGACCTCCCGGGGCGGCTTCCGCGCGTCCCCGCAGATCAGCAGGTTTTCCCCCGTTCCGAAAATCTCCCGCCTGACGCCCGTCTGTACGTACATCTTCCGTTCCTTTCCGTCCCGCTCCGCCGGGACTCCTGTCCGTCCTCCCGCCTTCCGCCTTCTACGCCTCCGTCAGGGGAATCGCCCGGATCTCCGCCTCCTCCACGGTCATGTAGGCGGTTCTGTGGTGGGTATAGATCACCTTCCCCGGCGCCGCGCCGGAGGGCTTCCGGACGTATTTCCGCCGGGTATAGTCCACGGGCACCATGCTGCTCCGCCGGCCCCGGCTGTACCAGGCCGCCAGCATGGCCGCCTGCTTCAGGGTCTCCGGGGGAATCTCCCCCTCCGCCCGGATGATCACATGGCTCCCCGGCATATCCTTGGCGTGGAGCCACATCTGGTCCGGGCCGGCCCCCAGGGTCAGCCGGTCGTTCTGGACCGCGTTCTTCCCCACCAGGATCTCCACCCCGTCGGCGGACAGGTACCGGTACGGCCGGCTCTGGGGCAGGCTCCGCTGCTGGCGCCGGTTCGTGCTGCGCTTCATGTATCCCGTCCGCACCAGCTCCCCCCGGATCTCCTCCAGCTCGCTTTCCCCCACGCACTTGTCCACGTCCAGCAGCATGCCCTCCAGGTATTCCATCTCCTGAAGGGTTTTCTCCCGCTGCTCCGAGGCCGCCTGCCGGGCGGACCGGGCCTTCTGGTATTTCCTGAAATACTTCTGGGCGTTCTGGCTCGGGGTCAGGCGGGGATCCAGCGGGATGGTGACCGTCCCCCCCGCCGGGTCATACCAGTTGGGCAGGGTCACCTCCGCCTGGCCCTTCCGCAGGCTGTAGAGGTTCGCGTTCAGCACCTCCCCGCAGATCCTGTATTCCTCCATCCGGGCCGCTCCCGCCAGCTCCTGCTCCTGCAGCGCCAGCTTTTTCCCGCAGCGTTCCAGCTGGGTCTTCAGCAGCCGGACCATGGAGGCGCTCCGCTGCCGCAGCCGGTCCTGCCGGTCCCGGGTTCCGTAATAGGCCTCCAGCGCCCGGCTCAGGGTGGGAAACTCCTTCTGGCGGCTCAGATCCCCGCTCAGATAGGGAAAGGGATAGACCTCCGCGGCTTCCCCGTCCCCGGTGTATTCCACCCGGGGAGACACCATCTCCGGCAGCCGGCGCAGCAGCTCCGCCGCCCGGGCGCAGGCCCCCTCCGGATCCTCCGGCGGCTCCTCCCCCGGGGCGCCGGCCCGCAGGGCGATCTCCCGGGCGGAGACGGCGCTCAGCCCCCGGACCGCCCCGGCCAGGGCCCTGGCGAAGGACCCGCCGGCCCCGCCGATCCGCGCCAGCAGCGCCTCCCCGGTCACCTCTGCCGGGTCCAGCCGGTCCTGGGCGGGGGGCGGCGCGTAGGCAAGCCCCGGCATCACCTGGCGCACCCGGCTCATCTCGGCGTTCACGTGATGGGCGGATTCCAGAATCCGCCCGTCCCCGCCCAGCAGCATCAGGTTCGAGTGCTTTCCCATGATCTCCAGCACCAGCCGCCGCTGCTCCCGGTCCCCCATCTCCCCGATGATTTCCATATCGATATGAAGAATCCGGTCGCCGCCCACCTGGCGCACGCCGGTCACCCGGCCCCCCAGCAGCTGCTTGCGCATCAGCATGCACAGCGCCGGGGGCTCCAGGGGGTTGGAAAACTTCTGGCCTGTCAGGTGGGCCCGGGCGTTGCTGGCGGAGGCGCACAGCAGCAGGCTCCGGTTCTCGTTTCCCACCCGGATCACCAGGATCACCGTGTCCCGCTCCGGCTGGGTGATCCGGTCGATCCGGCCCCCCGCCAGCGCCCCGTCAAGCTCCCGGGCTATCAGCCCCGTCATCAGTCCGTCCATCGGCATATCCGCTCATCCTCCAGTCTCCCCTTCCGGGCGGAGGAAAGCCTTCTGCGCGAAGGGGCTCCCCGCCCGGCGAAACCGCGTTTTCCCGTTTTCTGACCGCTGACCCCATCATAGCAGAAGAAACGTAAAAAAAGCAATTCTTTCCTTGCAATGCTTAGCCGTTTATGCTACGATCAAACCCGGTTTCAGGGCCGGTGAAGGATCTGTTGTCCTCGGCTTCCGGCCGGAGCACCGAAAACGGTGCTGTTTTTTTGGGAACGACCCGGAGGATCTCAGACGAAAAGGAGAATCGGATGAAAAAAATCTATCTGGTGCTGGCGGACGGATCCGTCTTTCCCGGAGAGAGCGTGGGCGCCGAGACGGATGCGGTGGGTGAGCTGGTGTTCACCACGGGCGTCTGCGGCTATCTGGAGACCCTGACGGATCCCAGCTACGCGGGGCAGATCGTCATGCAGACATTTCCGCAGATCGGAAACTACGGCGTAATCCCTTCCGATTTTGAGGGCCGCAGCGCGGTCCGGGGCTACGTGGTCAGCGAAATCTGCGATCACCCCAGCAATTTCCGGTGTGAGGGAACGCTGAGGGACTGGCTCGCCGCCCAGGGGATTCCCGCCATCGCCGGGGTGGATACCCGGGCGCTGACCCGGCGGATCCGCAGCGGCGGCGTCATCAACGCGAAAATCTGCCGGGAGGTTCCTTCCGATCTGACCGAGATCCGGGAGTACGCCGTCCGGGACGCGGTGGCCCAGATGACGCGGAAAGCACCGGAGGTCTATCCCGCCCGGGGGGAGAAGCGCTTCTCCGTCACGCTGGTGGACTACGGGGTCAAGAATCATATCATCCGGGGCCTGACGAAGCGGGGCTGTGAGGTCACGGCCGTGCCCGCGGAAACCTCCGCGGAGGAAATCCTCGCCGGGCATCCGGACGGGGTCATGCTGTCCAACGGCCCCGGCGATCCGGCGGAGAACACGGCCTGCATCGCCGAGATCCGCAAGCTCCTGGGCAAGGTTCCCCTCTTCGGCATCTGCCTGGGCCATCAGCTGACGGCCCTGGCCCTGGGCGGAAAGACGGAAAAAATGAAATTCGGCCACCGGGGCGGCAATCAGCCCGTCCGGGATCTGGTGACCGGCCGTACCTGGATCACCAGCCAGAATCACGGCTACGCCGTGGCGGCGGATTCCCTCCCCGTGGGGCAGGTTCGCTTCGTGAACGCCAACGACGGCAGCTGCGAGGGCATGGATTACCCGGATCTGAAGGCCTTCACCACCCAGTTCCATCCCGAAGCCTGCGCCGGCCCCCGGGATGCCGGCTTCCTCTTCGACCGCTTCATGAACCTGATGGGAGGGAACAGTCATGCCGAAGGATAAAAGCATTCGCAAAGCGCTGATGATCGGCTCCGGTCCCATCGTCATCGGGCAGGCCGCTGAGTTTGACTACGCCGGCACCCAGGCCTGCCGGGTCCTCCGGGAGGAAGGCGTCGAGGTGGCCCTGGTCAATTCCAATCCCGCCACCATCATGACCGATCAGGCCATCGCGGACGAGATCTATCTGGAGCCCCTGACCACCGCCACCCTGAAGCGGATCATCCGGAAGGAGCATCCGGACAGCCTGCTGGCGGGCCTGGGCGGGCAGACCGGCCTGACCCTGGCCATGCAGCTGCAGAAGGAGGGCTTCCTGGAACAGGAGGGCGTCCGGCTCATCGGCGTCAACACCGACGCCATCGAGAAGGCGGAGGACCGCCAGCTCTTCAAGGAAACCATGGAAGCCATCGGCCAGCCGGTGATTCCCTCCGGCATCGCCCACACGGTGGACGAATGCGTGGAGATCGCCAGCCGCATCGGCTATCCCGTCATCGTCCGCCCCGCCTATACCCTGGGCGGCGCCGGCGGCGGCAGCGCCGCGGACGAGGCTTCCCTGCGGGAGATCGCCGCGGGGGGCCTGACCCTCTCCCCCATCACCCAGGTGCTGATCGAGAAATCCGTCGCCGGGTGGAAGGAAATTGAGTTCGAGGTCATGCGGGACAGCGTGGGCAACGCCATCTCCATCTGCAGCATGGAGAACGTGGACCCCGTGGGCGTCCATACCGGCGACAGCATCGTGGTGGCCCCGGCCCTGACCCTCTCCGACAAGGAGATGCAGATGCTCCGCTCCGCCGCCCTGGACATCATCGGCGCCCTGGGCATCGTGGGCGGCTGCAACTGCCAGTTCGCCCTGAATCCGGAAAGCTTTGAGTACGCCGTCATCGAGGTGAATCCCCGGGTGTCCCGGTCCTCGGCCCTGGCTTCCAAGGCCACGGGATATCCCATCGCCAAGGTGACGACCCGCATCGCCCTGGGCTATACCCTGGACGAGATCAGGAATGAGGTCACGGGCAAGACCTGCGCCTGCTTCGAGCCCACGGTGGACTACGTGGTGGTGAAGATGCCCAAGTGGCCCTTCGACAAGTTCACCTCCGCCTCCCGGATCCTGGGCACCCAGATGAAGGCCACCGGCGAGGTCATGTCCATCGCCCCCAGCTTCGAGATGGGCCTCATGAAGGCCGTCCGGGGCGCCGAGATCGGGCTGGACACCCTGAACCGGGAGCCTTCCGACCCAGCCCCCATCCGGGAGCGGCTGAAACGTGCCGACGATCACCGGATCTTTACGGTCTTCGAGGCCCTGAAGGCGGGCGTCTCCGTGGAGGAGATCCACGCCGTCACCATGATCGACGAGTATTTCATCTGGAAGCTGAAGCATCTGGCGGAATATGAGGATTCCATCGCCGCCGGGATGACGGACGCCCAGTATTACGAGGGCAAGCGGCTGGGCTATCCGGACGGGGCCCTGCGCCGCCTCTCCGGCCGGCAGGATCTGCCCGCGGCCAGGGCGTCCTACCGGATGGTGGATACCTGCGCGGCGGAGTTCGACGCGGAGACCCCCTATTTCTACGCCCACTTTGAGGCCGGGGATCAGCCGGAGGAGCGGGTGGCCCTGACCTGCGAATCCCGGAACCATCCCCGCAGCGGCAAGCCCGTCATGCTGGTGCTGGGCTCCGGCCCCATCCGCATCGGCCAGGGCATCGAGTTTGACTATTCCAGCGTCCACTGCGTCTGGACCCTGCGGGAGCTGGGCTATGACGTGGTCATCATCAACAACAACCCGGAAACCGTCTCCACGGACTATGACACCGCCGACCGGCTGTATTTTGAGCCCCTGACGGAGGAGGACGTGCTCCGGGTCATCGATATCGAGAAGCCCCAGGGCGTGGTGGTGGCCTTCGGCGGCCAGACGGCCATCCGCCTGGTCCAGGCCCTGGACCGCCGGGGCATCCCGATCCTGGGCACCAGCGCCGACGGCATCGACCTGGCGGAGGACCGGTCCCGCTTCGACGCCCTGCTGGAGCGCTTCAGCATCCGCCGGCCCCGGGGCGAGTCCGTGCTGACCCTGGAGGAGGCCCTGGAGGCCGCCCGCCGCCTGACCTATCCGGTGCTGCTGCGGCCCAGCTACGTCATCGGCGGCCAGAACATGGTCATCGCCCGGAAGGACGAGGACGTGGAAACCTATATGGCCCGGATCCTGGCCCACGGCATCGAGAACCCGGTGCTCATCGACCAGTACATGCCCGGCATCGAGCTGGAGGTGGACGTGATCTCCGACGGGAAGGACGTCCTGATCCCCGGCATCATGCAGCACGTGGAGCGGGCCGGCATCCATTCCGGCGACTCCATCGCCGTCTATCCCCCCTATACCCTGGACGACCATATGATGGACACCGTGGTCTCCGCCAGCGAGAAGCTGGCCCTGGCCCTGGGCACGAAAGGCCTGGTCAATATCCAGTATCTGGTCTTCCGGGGCGAGCTCTACGTCATCGAGGTGAATCCCCGGGCCTCCCGGACCGTGCCCTATATCAGCAAGGTCACCGGCGTGCCCATGGTGGATCTGGCCGCCCGGGTCATGCTGGGCCAGCCCCTGAAGGACCTGGGCTTCGGCACCGGCCTGCGCACGCCCCCGCCCTATGTGGCGGTGAAGGTGCCGGTTTTCTCCTTCGAAAAGCTCTCCGACGCCAACGCCTATCTGGGGCCGGAGATGAAGTCCACCGGCGAGGTGCTGGGCATCGGCAAGAACGTCAGCGAGGCCCTCTTCAAGGGGCTCACCGCCGCCGGTATGCAGGTGACCCAGGCGGAGGACGAGGCCGGGGTCTTCCTGAGCGTGGCGGACTACGACTATCCCGAGATCATCGAGCTGGCCCGCCGGTTCTATGACCTGCGCTGCCCCCTCTTCGCCACGGAGGGCACCGCCGCAGCCATCGCGAAGCTGGGCATCCCGGTGACCACCGTCTCCGGGCTGGAGGAGGGAGGCCAGGTCTTTGACCTGATGACCGACGGCAGCATCCGGTATATCGTCTATACCGGCGCCCTGGAGGACAACACCCTCCACCAGTACATCGCCCTGCACCGCCGGGCGCTGGCCCTGGGCATCCCCTGCTTCACCAGCCTGGATACGGCCCGGGCCCTGGCGGACACCCTGCTGTCCCGGTATTCCGAAAAGAACACCGAGCTGGTGAACCTGAACCGGATGCGCTCCGCCCGCCAGCGGGTGAACTTCGTCAAGATGCAGGCCACCGGCAACGATTATATCCTGATCGACGCCCTGGCCGGCCGGGTGGAAGGCATCGAAAGCCTCTGCGTCCGCCTCTGCGAGAATCATTTCGGCGCCGGCGCGGAAGGCCTGGTGCTGATCCGCCCCAGCGAAAAGGCCGATGTGCGGATCCGGCTCTTCAACCGGGACGGCACCGAGGGCGCCGTGGGCGGCAACGCCATCCGCTGCGTCGCCAAGTACCTGAGCGACCGGGGCATCGTGAAGAAGGAAGAGATTACCGTGGAAACCGCCGGCGGCGTCCGGTCCCTGAAGACCGTCACCCGCTTCGGCCAGGTCCAGTCCGTGACCATCGACATGGGTCCCGTCAGCTTCGCCCCGGCGGATGTGCCGGTGCTGCTGTCCTGCGAGAAGGCCATCGACGTGCCCATCACCGTCAGCGGGCCCAGCCGCACCCATACCGCACAGGAGATCCGGACCTTCCAGGCCACCTGCGTCTCCGTGGGCAATCCCCACTGCGTGGTCTTCACGGATGAGGTGAACCTGCTGGATCTGGAGCACCTGGGACCCCAGTTCGAGCACGCGAAGATCTTCCCCAACCGGGTGAACACGGAGTTCGTCCGCGTCGTGAACCCCACCACCCTGCGCATGCGCTGCTGGGAGCGGGGCAGCGGGGAGACCATGGCCTGCGGCACCGGCGCCTGCGCCGCGGTGGCCGCCGCCGTGGTGGGCGGATACTGCCAGGAGGGCACGGACATCCGGGTCCAGGTTCCCGGCGGCAATCTGTATGTCCGGTACGAGAACGGCCGCGTCACCCTCCGGGGCAATGTGGCCCAGGTTTACGAAGCTAGTTTTGAGTATTGACCGCGGACGGCCCGGGCCGTCCCCCGGAGCGGAAATCCCCGGGGGGCGGGCGCCGGACCGGACGCATAGTGGAACAGGGAGGAACATATGTCACATTGCGCGATTGTAGGAATCAACTGGGGCGACGAGGGCAAGGGCCGCATGGTGGACCTGCTGACCGAAAAATATGACGTCGTCATCCGCTATCAGGGCGGCGGCAACGCGGGCCACACCGTCGTCAACGAGTACGGAAAGTTCGCCCTGCATCTTCTTCCCTCCGGCATCTTCCGCCCCGGGGTCCTCAATATCCTGGGCAACGGCGTGGCGCTGGATCTGGAGAACCTGTGGACCGAGATGGAACAGGTCCGCTCCCAAGGCGTGGCCATCACGCCGGACAACCTGCGGATCAGCAGCCGGGCCTCCCTGCTCCTTCCCTGGCACCGCCTCCTGGACGGGCTGGAGGAAGCCCGCCTGAAGGACAAGGCCTACGGCTCCACGAAACAGGGCATCGCCCCCTTCTATTCCGACAAGGCCCAGAAGAAGACCCTTCTGGCCGGCGAGCTGTTCGACCGGGATCTGCTGAAGGCCCACGCGGCCCAGCTGGTGGAGTGGAAGAACCTGACCCTGACCGGGGTCTACGGCGCCGAGCCCGTGACCCTGGACAGCCTCATGGCCTGGCTGGATGAATTCGGCGGCAGGCTGAAGCCCTTTATCTGCGATACCTCCGCCCTGCTGTATCAGGCCCAGAAGGAAGGCAAAAACTTCCTCTTCGAGGCCCAGCTGGGGGCCCTGCGGGATCTGGATTACGGCATCGTGCCCTTCACCACCTCCTCCAACGCCATCGCCGCCTACGCCCCCGTGGGCTCCGGATTCCCCGGGGCCAGGATCGGAGAGGTGATCGGCGTGGTCAAGGCCTACTCCACCTGCGTGGGCGAAGGCCCCTTCGTCTGCGAGATGTTCGGCGAGGAAGCGGAGAAGCTCCGGCAGGCCGGCGCGGAATACGGCGCCAAAACCGGGCGTCCCCGCCGGGTGGGCCCCATCGATCTGCCCGCCACCCGCTACGGGGTCCGGATGCAGGGAGCCACGGGCCTGGCCCTGACCAAGCTGGACGTGCTCAGCGGGATGAAGGAGATCCCGGTCTGCGCCCGGTACGAGCTGGACGGAAAGGAAACCGACGAGTTCCCCTTCCCCTCCCTGCTGGGCCGCTGCAAACCCGTCCTGACCTCGGTTCCCGGCTGGCAGGAGGATATCTCCTCCGCCCGCCGCTGGGAGGATCTGCCCCAGGCCGCCCGGGATTATGTGGAGATGATCGAGAAGGCCGTGGAATGCCCCATCACCTATGTTTCCGTGGGTCCCGAAAGGGATGCTTACATCTATCGCGGCTGACAGCGCTCCGTCGCCGTGCAGCCCGCCGGGAATCACATTTTTCCCGTTGGGTGAACCCGCTCCGGCAGCGCGCGTTTCGCGCCGCCCGGCTTTCGGCGGGTGAAAACCCCAGAATAAAAATGGACAGCCCGGCCGGAAAGCGCCGGGCTGCCACAGAAAGGCAAGCCAATGACAGACAAGTATGAGTCCCCCCTCTCCTCCCGCTACGCCAGCAGATACATGCTGGAGCTTTTCTCCGCCCAGACCCGGATCCGGACCTGGCGCAGGCTCTGGACGGAGCTGGCCCGGGCGGAAAGCGAGCTGGGCCTGCCCGTGACGCCGGCCCAGGTGGCCGCCCTGGAGGCCCACCAGGAGGATATCGATTTCGACATGGCCGCCGCCCGGGAGAAGGAGGTCCGCCACGACGTCATGGCCCACGTCTATACCTACGGCCAGGCGGCGCCGGAAGCCGCGGGCATCATCCACCTGGGGGCCACCTCCTGCTACGTGACGGACAACGCGGATCTGATCCTGTACCGGGATGCCCTGCGCTATCTCCGGGGCGAGCTCCTGAAGGTCATGAAGAACCTGGCGGTCTTCGCGGACCGGACCAAATCCATCCCCACCCTGGGCTACACCCACTATCAGCCGGCCCAGCTGGTGACGGTGGGCAAGCGGGCCTCCCTCTGGCTGCAGGACCTGGCGTCGGACCTGGAGGAGCTGGACTTCGTCCTTTCCGCCATTCCCTTCCTGGGCTGCCGGGGCGCCACCGGCACGGAGGCCAGCCTGCTGGAGCTCTTCGACGGGGATCAGGGAAAATGCGAGGAGCTGAACCGCCGCCTCCGGGAGCGCTTCGGCTTTGAGCGGCTGTACGATGTCTGCGGCCAGACCTATCCCCGGAAGCTGGACAGCCGGATCCTCTCCTGCCTCAGCGCCGTGGCCCAGTCCTGCTACCGGATGGCCAACGACCTGCGGCTTCTGCAGCATGACCGGCAGATCGAGGAACCCTTCGAGAAGAACCAGATCGGCTCCTCCGCCATGCCCTACAAGCGCAATCCCATGCGCTGCGAGCGGATCTGCTCCCTGAGCCGCTACCTGATGGCGGATACCATGAACGCGGCCATGACCGCCTCGACCCAGTGGCTGGAGCGGACCCTGGATGATTCCGCCAACCGCCGGATCTCCCTGCCGGAGGGCTTCCTCTGCGCCGACGCGATTCTGCGGCTGGCCCGGAACGTGACGGACGGGCTCCATGTGAATGAGAAGATCGTGGAGCGGGCCGTCATGGAATACCTGCCCTTCATCGCCACGGAAAACCTGATGATGGAGGCCGTCAAGCAGGGGGCGGACCGGCAGGCCACCCACGAGATCATCCGCCGCTGCTCCATGGAAGCCGCCGCCCGGATGAAGGAAGGCCTGCCCTGCAACCTGCCGGAGCTGCTGGCCGCAGATCCGGAGTTCCATCTGACCGGGGAGCAGATCCGGGCCGGGCTGCAGCCGGAGAAGTATATCGGCCGCTGCCCCGAACAGGTCACGGCCTATCTGGACAGGCTGAAGCCCCTGCTGGACCAGGTGGAGGCGGATCCCGCGGAGATCAGCGTATAACCGGCCCCGGGATACCGATCATTCCTTATCACGCAGGAAGCCGGAAACGGCCCTGTCCCCCGCTTCCCTATACGCAAAAAAACCGGCTCCGCCTTTTTCAGGGCGGAGCCGGTATTTTTTCGCGTCTCTCAGTCCGCGGTATAGGGCATCAGGGCGATGGCACGGGCGCGCTTGATGGCCTCACTCAGCTGGCGCTGATGTTTCGCGCAGTTGCCGCTCATCCGGCGGGGCAGGATCTTGCCGCGCTCGTTGGTGAAGCGGCGCAGACGGTTGACGTCTTTATAATCGATGTATTCGATCTTATCCACACAGAAAGCGCAGACCTTCCGGCGGGGACGGCGTCCTCCGCGGGGGCGGGGCCTTCTTTCTCCACGATCTTCAGACATGGGGCTTGTACCTCCTTATTTCGTTAAAAGGGCAGTTCGTCGGTTTCCACAGCGGTAAAACCGGCGGACGGGGTCTCCGCGGCAGGCGCGGACGAAGCGGCGGGCGCGGCATAGCCGCCGTCGCCTTCCATCTCGCTCCGGGAAGACAGGAACTCAACATCGTTCGCCATCACTTCCAGGGAAGCGCGCGTCTGTCCGTCGCTGCCCTGATAGGTATGCACGCTCACGGGGCCCACAACGGCCACC
The DNA here is from genome assembly GCA_947166205.1 of uncultured Clostridia bacterium. The sequence continues at coordinate 15,147 of CAMVDI010000003.1, read as the reverse complement.
TTCCGGCCCTTGGCCAGATAGCGCGCGCAGTTGTCGCCCAGCTGGTTCCAGGCGGAAACACGGAAGAAATCCGCCTCCGGCTGGCCGGCCTGGGCGTCGCGGCGTCCGCGGCGGTTCACCGCCACCGTAAAGGAGCAGACGGTCGCCCCGGAGGGGGTGGTCCGCTGTTCCGGATCGCGGGTCAGATTCCCGATAATTGTCAGCCTGTTCATCTTCCTCTCCCCTTCCGCTTATTCAGCTTCGGCGGCCGGAGCGGCTTCCTCGGCGGGAGCGGCAGCCTCGGCAGGGGCGGCTTCCTCGGCGGGAGCGGCCGGGCGCACGGGGCGCGGCTTCACTGCGGAGCGCTTCTCCTCCAGCTTCACCACCAGATAACGCAGCACGTTTTCGTTAATCTGCAGGTTGCGCTCGAGCTCGCGGGGCAGTTCGGCAGGGGCCTTGAAGTTCACCAGAACGTACCAGCCCTCGGTCTTGTAGTCGATCGCGTAGGCCAGGCGGCGTTTTCCCCAGGTCTCGTCGACCTTCTCGATCTCACCACCGTTCGCGGTAATCAGCCCGGAAACCTTTTCAATCAGTTCCTTGCGGGCGGTCTCCTCGAGCCCCGTGTCGATGATGTAGATCATTTCATACCTGTTCATCATTCTTTCACCTCCTCACGGACATATGGCGCTGCTTATCCTGCAGCGCAAGGATGTGCCAATCACGGATTATATCAGAGTTTTTCTTTCCGCGCAAGCATTTTTTTATCCGCCCCGGGGCCGGTTTTTATTCCTCCGGCAGCAGGGCGCCGCTGCGGAGCCGCCGGCCCAGCCGGCCCTCCACGTATTTCCGCAGCAGGGAGAAGGGCGCCCGGGCCTCCGGCCGGTCCGTCCAGGAGGCGGAACCGCTTTGCAGCGCCTCCCGCATCCATCGGATCTCCCGGGAGGAAACCGGAACCCGGTTTCCCGGGGCGTACAGCCCCCCGGCCTCTCCGGGGGTCCTCATCCCCGCCGGATGCGGCGCCTTCTTCAGGCAGGCGGCGCAGCACAGGCCCCCCTCCTCCAGATCAAAGGCGCAGGGCTCCGCCTCCTCCAGCTTTTTCCCGCAGAGCACGCAGTGGTTCAGCCGGGGCTTGAACCCCTCGCAGGCGGAGAAGTGCAGCAGGAATCCCGCCAGGAGCGGCCGCCAGGGCTGGTCCGAGAAGGTCAGCCGGCTCAGGGTGTGCAGAAGCAGCATGAACAGCTCCCGCCGCTCCTGCTCCGGCTCGATCACCGCCTCCGTCAGGCTCAGCAGATAGGTGCCGCAGGTCAGGCGTTCATAATCCTGCCGCAGGGCGTAAAAGGTCTCAATCAGATGGACGGAGGTCACGGTCACCCGGCCTCCGTTCTCATACAGGGAATAATCCCCCAGGGCAAACAGCTCCCCCGCGTTCAGGTTGTGGGACTTCGGCTTCCGGCAGTTCCGGATCACCGCGTCGATCCGCCCCCGGGAGGGGCTGAAAAGGGTCACCATCCGGTCATTGTCCCGGTAATTCACGTGCCGCAGCACGATGGCCGTATTCTCCGTCTGTACCATGGGCGCTCACTTGCTGTCCCTGTCCCGGATCTCAAACCGGCGCACCTTGCCGGAGATGGTCTTGGGAAGCTCCTTCACAAACTCGACCCGCCGGGGATACTTGTAGGGGGCGGTCAGGTGCTTCACGTGGTTCTGCAGCTCCTTCACCATCTCGTCGGAGGCCTCGTATCCGGGCTTCAGCACCACCGTGGCCTTGACGATCTGGCCCCGCAGCGGGTCCGGCACCCCGGTGATGGCGCATTCCAGCACCGCGGGATGCTCCAGCAGCGCGCTCTCCACCTCGAAGGGGCCGATCCGGTATCCGCTGGACTTGATCACATCGTCCGCCCGGCCCACATACCAGTAGTATCCCCACTCATCCTTCCAGGCCAGGTCCTTCGTGTGATAGACATTTCCCTCCAGGGCCTCCGCCGTCATCTCCGGATGCTTGTAATACCCGGCGAACATCCCGTAGGGTTTCCCGTGATGCACCCGGATCACGATTTCCCCGGTGGTTCCGGCGGGGCAGGAGTTTCCCTCCCCGTCCACGATATCCACGTCGAACAGGGGGGCGGGCTTCCCCATGGAGCCCTGGACCACCTTCATCCAGGGGAAGGTCACCAGGGTCGGCACCAGCTCCGTCTGGCCGAAGCATTCCCGCAGCTCGATGCCGGTCTGGCGCTTCCAGTCCTCGGCGATCTCCGGCGGCAGGGGTTCCCCGGCCACGGAGCAGTGATGCAGGCTGCTCAGGTCGTACCGGGACAGATCCTCCTGCAGGATGAAGCGGTACATGGTGGGCGGGGAGCAGTAGGTCGTGATCCCGAATTTCTCGATCATGGAAAGGATCTCCGCCCCTTTGAACTTGTCAAAATCGTACACGAAGACGCAGCTGCCCGCCAGCCACTGGCCGTACAGCTTGCCCCAGACGGACTTCGCCCATCCGGTTTCGGATACGGTCAGATGCAGCCCCCCGTCCTCGCACTGGAGCCAGTACACCCCGGTCAGGATGTGCCCCAGGGGATAGAAGAAATCATGGGCCACCATCTTGGGCTGGCCGGTGGTTCCGGAGGTAAAGTACACCAGCATGATATCCCGGCCGCAGGCCAGGGCGTCCCCGGCGGGCTTTTCCCAGACGTCCGACGCCGCCGCGAAGCCCCGGTCAAAGCTCTCGAAGCCCTCCCGCTCGGATCGGACCAGCAGCAGGTGCTTCAGCGTCGGGCAGTCCGGCGCCGCCTCCAGCACAGCATCCGCCACGCAGGTGGTATGCTCGGTGGTGATGATCACGCTGATCCCGGCGGACTGCACCCGGTACCGGATATCCTTGGCGGTCAGCAGATGGGTGGCGGGCACGGCGATGGCGCCGATCTTGTGCAGGCCCATCAGGATGGGCCAGAATTCGTGATGCCGCTTCAGGATCAGCAGCACCGCGTCCCCCTTTTTCACCCCCAGGGAGGTCAGATAGTTCGCGGCCCGGTTGCTGTCCAGCATCATCCGGCGGAAATCGTAGCGGACCACGTCCCCCTCCGGATCCGTCCACAGCAGGGCGGGGCGCTCCGGATCCTCCCGGCCGTAGCGGTCCACCACGTCGTAGGCGAAGTTGAAGCCTTCCGCCTTCTTCAGGCGGAAGTTCTTGTTGAAATCCTCATAGTTCAGGAAGTCCCCTTCCACATCCAGATACTCTCTGTAAAGCGGCTTCATCCGTCCGTCCTTCTTTCTGCAAATCATTCCGGAGACCCGGGGCGGCCCCGGCTCTCCCGCCCGGTCACTCGCCGGCCTTGATCACCACCGCGATAAAGCGGCAGTCCCCTTCCGGAGCGTACATCACATGAGGCAGGGAGGAATCGTAATAGACGCTGTCCCCGGGGGCCAGCAGCAATTCGTTTCCTCCCAGAATAATTCGCAGATATCCCTCCAGCACGTAGTCAAACTCCTGGCCCTCATGGCTGTGAGCCTGCTTGACGACGCCGGGCTGATCCTTCTCCACCGTCACGATGAAGGGCTCCGCCAGCTTGTGGGAAAAGTTGTAGGCCAGATGCTGATAGTGATACTGCCTCCGGCGGTCAAAGGCCAGGCCCTTTCCCTTCCGGGTCAGGATATATCCCCGCAGCTTCGGGCTCTCCCCGGTCAGCAGGTCGGAAATGTCCACCCCCAGGGTCTCCGCGATGTTGAAAAGATTCGAAAAGGAGAAATCCTTCTCCCCCTTCTCATAGGCGATATAATCCTCCAGCGGAACCTGGCTCTTGGCCGCGACCTCCTCCTGCGTCATACCCAGGATATCCCGAAGATCCGCAATCCGCATGGCTATCATCTGAATCTGATTCATCGTCCGTTCCTTCCCGCGCCGCGCCGGCGCCCCCTTGGCAGTTTTGCACATGCTATCATGATTTTCCGTGAAAAGCAATGCATTTCATTGTCTTTCCGCTGTATGAGCTCCCTTCCCTTTCCCCCGGGCCGGCGGGCCCCGGTTTCCGCCCCGGAAGGCCGCCCCGGAGCCGGAGAACCACGCCGGTTTTCCCTCCGGAAGGCCGAAAAAAAACCGGCCCCCTGAAATCAGGCGGGCCGGTTTTGAGTCCCTTCACCGGAGCCGGAAAAGAAGCCGTCAGGACTTGACCGGCGCCTTTTTCTTTCCCCGGTTGCTGAGCACGACGCTCTGCAGCACGATGAAGAAGAACAGCATCAGGCCGGTGGTGATGCTCTGCCACCAGGGATCCTTCAGCCCGCTGGTCACAACGATCTTCTTGATCGTCGTCAGGGTCAGGGTGCCGAAGAAGGTGCCGATCACGCTGCCCACGCCGCCGGTCAGCAGCGTGCCGCCGATGATGGAGGAGGCGATGGCATTCATTTCCGCGCCGGCGGCGTTCGTGGCGTTTCCGGCGCCGGTATGCATCATGAAGACAAAGCCGGCGATGCCGCTGAGCAGCCCGCTGATCACATAGGTCAGGAACCGGGTCCGCTTCACGTTGATGCCCAGCATCAGCGCGCTCTGCTGGTTTCCGCCCAGGGCGTAGAAGTTCCGGCCCGTCCGGAAGTACTTCAGCAGCGCCCAGACCGCGGCCACGCACAGAACCGCCGCCACAACCCCCAGCTCAATCCGCCCGGGGATCAGGTTGCCGTTCTTGGCCGTATAGCCCAGCCAGGGGATCTCAATCTTGATCCCCCGCAGGGCGTTCATCCCCTCGTGGGCCAGCTTCTGGGGGTTGACGGAAAGGATGGTCGTCATGCCCCGGGCGAAGAACATGCCCGCCAGGGTCACGATGAAGGGCTGGATTTCCAGATAGCTGATCAGGAATCCGTGGACCAGGCCGAAGGCCAGGCCGATGCCCAGGGCCAGCAGCATGGCCACCGGCACGCTGCCCCCGCCGTTGAGGTAGAGCACGCAGCTCATGACCACCAGGCTGGTCACGCCGCCCACGCTGATGTCGATTCCGCCGCCGATCATGACGACGGTCAGCCCGCAGGCCACGATGATCAGCGCCGCGTTGTCGTTCAGCAGATCAAAGATCTGCTGGGGCCGCAGGAAACCGCCTCCCAGGAAGATCATCGCCAGGACGTACATGGCGATGAAAATGCAGACCGTAATCGTCATCAGGAGCTGGGTGTCCGTCAGCGGCTCCCGCCGCAGGGATCCCTGATTTCCCTTCGTCATGGTCATCACGCTCCCTCCTTCCCAGCCGCCGGATGATTCGATCCCGCCCGGATCTTCGCGGTCACGCCGGAGAACCAGCGCTTCACCACCGGGGAACCGATCACAACCAGCAGAATGATCACGATGGCCTTGTAGGCCTTCACGTCCGTGGAGGACACCTTCATGGCGTACAGCGTGATGGTCAGCATCTGAATCACGTAGGCGCCGAGGATGGAGCCGCTGATCTTGAATTTGCCGCCCCCCAGGCTGTTTCCGCCGATGGCCACCGCCAGGATGGTGTCCATCTCGATATCGATCAGCAGGGTCTCATGGTTGATCAGCTGCAGCCGGCACACGCCGATGGTTCCGGCCACGGCCACGCACACCCCCAGCACGATGAAGCTCAGCAGCTTGATGAAGGTGGTGTTGATGCCCATCAGCCGGGCCGCGCTCTGGTTGATGCCCACCGCCTGGGTGTACAGGCCCAGGGTGGTGAACCGGAACAGCAGGGAGAACAGCAGGGCCATCAGCGCCACGATCAGCACAGGGGTCGGAACCGGGATGCCCGGGATAAAGCTGCCGATGGCGCCGGTAATGGGGCTGTCGATGGTGGGCGTGGCGCCGCCGTTGATCCAGTACGCGATGGAGCGTCCGCAGGTGTAGAGGATCAGCGTGGCGATCATGGGCTGAATCCTGAACACGGAAACCAGCGTGCCGTTGAAGGCGTCGAAGAGCACAGCCACCAGGCAGCAGGCCAGGAAGGCCAGCGCCACGGTTCCCCCGGTCACCACGGAGGCGCCCCGGATGATCTTCACGAAAACGCTGCCGGCGATGGCCGCCGCCGCGCCCACGGAGATGTCCTGCCCGCCGCAGGCCGCCGTCACCAGCGTCATGCCCATGGCCAGAACCGCCAGCTCGCTGGCGCCGTTGATGATGCTGATCAGGTTGCCCGCCAGCACCGTGCTGCCGTTGTTGTTCAGCTTCGTTTCAATGCTGAAGAATCCGGGATCCCGGATCAGATTGAAAATCACCAGCAGTCCGATGGCGATCAGGGGAATCAGCAGCTGGCCGATCCCGCCCCGGCCCCTGCTTTCCTTTTTCACGGTCGTCACGACGCCTCACCTCCCGCAATGGTCTTCATGACCTGGGCCTGATTCAGGTCGGACCCCGTCAGCTCGCCCACGATGTTCCTGTCCCGCATGACGATCAGCCTGCTGCAGGTCCGCAGCATCTCCTCCACCTCGGAGGAGATAAAGGTCACGCTCACGTTGTCCTCCGCCAGCTTCAGCACCAGCTTCTGAATCTCCAGCTTGGTGCCCACGTCGATGCCCCGGGTGGGCTCGTCCAGAATCAGGTATTCCGGATGGGTCAGAAGCCAGCGGGCCAGAATCACCTTCTGCTGGTTGCCGCCGCTGAGGGATCCGATGGGGGTATCCTTGCTGGCGGTCTTGATCTTCAGGGCGTCGATGTATTCATCCGCGAACTTCTCCGCCTCCGCCCGGGAAAGGGGCCTGAAGAAGCCCTTCATGACCTGCAGCGCCAGAATCATGTTCTCCCGCACGCTGAGCTCCGCGATGATGCCGTCCCGCTTCCGGTCCTCCGCCAGGTACCCGATTCCCGCCTTCATGGCGGCGTAGGGCTTGGTGATCCGGACATCCTTCCCGTGCATTTTCACCTTGCCGCCCGTTACCCGGTCGGCGCCGAAGATGGCCCGGACGCTCTCGCTGCGCCCGGATCCCAGCAGGCCGGTAAAGCCGTTGACCTCCCCCTTCCGGATCCGGAAGCTGAAGGGCCGCGCCTCCGAGGAGGAAAGGTTTTCCGCCTCGTAGAGCACCTCCTGCTCCGTTGTGCTCTTCTTTTCCTCGCCGGTCAGGTCGTTCAGCTCGTCCAGCTCCTTGCCCATCATCTTCGCCACCAGCTGAACCTGGGGCAGCTGCTCAATCATGTATTCCCCCACCAGCTCGCCGTTCCGCAGCACGGTGATCCGGTCACAGACCTCATAGACCTGCTCCAGGAAGTGGGTCACAAAGATGATGCCGACCCCGCGGCTCTTCAGGTCCCGCATCAGGCTGAAGAGCATCTGCACTTCCTTGTCGTCCAGCGAGGAGGTGGGCTCGTCCAGGATCAGGACCCGGCACTGCATGTCCACCGCCCGGGCGATGGCCACCATCTGCTGCACCGCCAGGGAGCAGCTGCCCAGCTGCTGCTTCGGCCGGGCGGGGATGCCCAGACTGCTCAGGATTTCGGCGGCCTTCCGCTCGTTCTCCTTCCGGTTCACGGTGGCGCCCTTTCCCCGGCCGATATACATGTTCTCCGCCACGGTCAGGTTCGGGCACAGGGTGATCTCCTGATACACCGTGCTGATGCCGATGTTCTGGGCGTCCTGGGGAGAATGGATTCTCGCCTCTCCCTCCGTGCCATCGACCCGGATGCTGCCGCTGTCCTTTTCATAGACGCCGGTCAGCACCTTGATCAGGGTGGATTTTCCGGCGCCGTTCTCCCCCATCAGCGCGTGGATCTCCCCCTTGCGCAGGGTGAAATCCACATCGTGCAGCGCCCGCACGCCGGGGAAAGATTTGCAGATTCCCCGCATGGTCAATACGGTTTCGTTGGACATTGGCTGCCCGCTCCTTTCCGAAAAAAGCGGTGTGAGCCGCGGAACGAAATCCGATGGCTCACACCGCGCCGATTTTAAGGATGCCTCAGTGCCCTGTCGGGGATCAATCCTCGCCCAGGCCGTAGGTGGCGATGTCTTCGTCGGTGATGGTCTTCGCGTCGAAGCCCTTCTCCTCGTTGATGATCTTCTTCACAGCGGGGGTCTCGCCGCTCTTGATCAGGTCAGAGATGATCTGCGCCTGGAAGGGGCTGCACTGTCCGTCGTAGTTCCAGTTGCCGGCCTTCAGTTCCTTCAGCGCCCACTTGTTGCAGTCAAAGCCCATGATGACGACCTTGCCGTCCACGCCGTGGGTGATGCCCGCTTCGTCCAGAGCCGCCACAGCGCCCTTGGCCATGCCGTCGTTCTCGGCGTAGATGACGTTGAAGTCTTCGCCGCTGTTGATGACGGACTCAACGATCTTCTTGGCTTCCGCTTCGTCCCAGGTCGCGGTCTGCTGGGCCACCTTCACCATGGTGCCCGCCTCAAACTCCGCGTCCAGCGCGCCGGTCCGGCCGATCTGCGCGTCGGAACCCATGGCGCCCTGGATGTGGATGACCTTGTACTCTTCCAGGCCCAGGCTCTTCAGCCAGGTCACAGCGGTCTCGCCTTCCTTGGCCATGTCGGAAACCACGGCGGCTTCGTACAGATCTTCGGGAACATCGATCATCCGGTCGAACAGGTACACCTTGATGCCGTTCTCCTTGGCGGAGGTCAGCACTTCGTCCCAGCCGGTGGTCTCCGCGGCGGAGATCAGCAGCACGTCCACACCGTCGGTGATGAAGCCCTGGGCGGCCTGCAGCTGTTCGTCGTTCTTCAGGCTGTAGAAGGCTTTCATCTCATAGCCGTTCTCCTCGGTAAACACGGACTCGAAGTCCGCCACGTTGGCGGCGCGGTATCCGGATTCAGACGGGGGGTTGTTCACAACGCCGACCTTGATCAGGTCATCCGCGTTCGCGGCCGCGGCCATGCCCAGGCACAGCGCCAGCGCCAGAATCAGAGCAATCAGTTTCTTCATGGATTTTTCCTCCTTTTGTCTTTGAAACCCTCTCCGGTTTCTTTAGGCCAATTTTAGCCCGGATCGGACAAAAAGGAAATCCAGGATCTTTTTTCCGAGGTTGGATTTGATTTTCGATTTTTTCCGTCTTCCGCCGAAAGGGTTCGTTTTTGTTTTATCCCGGTTGGTTTTCTTCCGGGCCCGCGCCTTCCCGCTCCGCGTGCCGGTATTCCCCCGGCGTCATGCCCACGCTCTTCTTGAACAGATAGCTGAAGTAGTGGGCGTCGTTGTAGCCCACCTCGAAGGCGATCTCGGAAGAGCGCTTGTCCGTCTCCCGCAGCAGCTCCTTCGCCCGGTTCAGCCGCAGCCCGGTCAGATACTCGGTAAAGGTTTTCCCGCTCTGCTGGGCAAAGACGGTGGAGAACCGGCTGTTGCTCATGCAGACCGCCTGGGCCACGTCCTGCAGCATCAGGTTCGGATCCGCGAAATGCTGGGAAAGGTAGAATCTGGCCTCGTTGACGACGGACAGGGTCTTCTTTTCGCTGGGCAGCTCGCCCACCTCCCGGACCCCCACGATGACCGGGCTTTCGCTCTCCGCCTGCCCCGCCAGGGCGTGGCGCAGGTGGCGGGCGGTCTGCAGGCTTCTGAGAATCCCCCCGGGGCTGTCCACAATCTCCCCGATGCTGATCCGGATCCCCGCGCATCCGGACCGCTCCAGGTCCTGGGCGCTGGAGGAGGCAAAGGCGTAGGCCCGCTCCTCCGCGTCCGCGTCCCCGTCCCCCAGCACCAGCAGCCGGGATCCGGTCCGGCAGGGGGCGGCATACACGCCTCCGCCGCTGGATTCCGCCAGCTCCGTCAGTACCTCGTATCCCACCTTCACCGGTTCAAAGGCCGCGTCGATAACCGCGTACCGGGCGGCCTGGGCATAGATGCCCAGCTTCCGCAGCTCCTGGATGGTCCGCTCCGCGTCCGCCTCCGTCGTATCCTCGGAATGGAGCGCGTTCAGCAGCCGCTCCCGCAGGAAGATGTTTTCCCCTTCCATCCGCTGCCGGAGCCGCTCGCTGCGCTCCCGGGTCTTCCGTTCCTCCGACAGCTGGGCGGCGACCCGGTCCAGGGCCTTGCGCAGCTCCTCCGCCGTGATGGGCTTGAGCAGATACTCCTTCACCCCCAGCTGGATCCCCTGGCGGGCGTATTCAAACTCATCGTACCCGCTGAGAATCATGATCCCGATCCAGGGCATCTGGCTCCTGACGATCCGGCAGAGCTCCATCCCGTCCATGAAGGGCATCCGGATGTCCGTGATCAGGATATCCGGGTTCGTGTCCCGGATCATGGGCAGGGCCACCTCCCCGTCCGGCGCCTCCCCCACCAGGGTGTATTCCGGGCCGTCCCACAGGGCGGAGGCACGGATTCCCTCCCGAATGACAATCTCATCATCCACCAGAAAGACCTTGGTCATCGCCGATCAGTTCCTCCTTTGTCTTGCAGGGCACCCGGAAGGACACCTCCGTGCCCCCGGGGCCGCTCCGGATCGAGAGCCCTTCCTGCTGATTGTAGTAGAGCCGGATCCGCAGATTCACGTTCACCAGGCCGAACCCGCCCGTCCCGCTGGATACGGTGGTCCGTCCTTCCGCCATGCGCTCCTCCAGCTTCCGCAGCGTCTCCGCGTCCATGCCCCGGCCGGTATCGGAAACCCGGAACACCATCATGCCGTCCTGCCGCTCCCCCCGGACCCGGATGGTCCCGCCGCCCCGGGTATTCTTGATCCCGTGGTACAGCGCGTTCTCCACCAGGGGCTGCAGCAGCAGCTTCAGGATGTACTGATCCCCCATCTCCTCCGGGATGTCGATCTCGTATTTCAGGATGTCCCGGTACCGGGTCTGCTGGATGCTCAGGTAGCCGGCGATGTGCTTCTTCTCCTGGCTGATGGGAATCCAGTCCGCGCCGGAGGACAGGCTGATCCGGAAGAAATCGCTCAGGGCACTGGTCAGATGGATGACCTCCTTCTGATCCCCCGCCTCCGCCTTCCATACGATGGCGTCCAGCGTGTTGTACAGGAAATGCGGATTGATCTGGGCCTGCAGGGTCCGCAGCTCCGCCTTCTTCAGGTTTTTCGCGTCCCGGACGTTCTGGCGCATGGTGCTTTCCAGGTTGTCCGCCATCACGTTGACCTGATCCGTCAGCCGGCGCAGCTCCACCACATCCGTCTTGGCGATCCGGGTGCCCATATCCCCCCGGGCCAGCCGCTCCGTCCCGCTCTCCAGGGCCTCGATGGGCTGGCGCACCAGGGTCTCCGTCCTCCGGCTGGCCCGCCGGATGATCATCAGGCTGATCAGCATCAGGATGATCTCCGCGCCCACCGCCCCGGTCACGACCCGGTTCAGCTCCCCGCTCATCCGGGCGGTTCTTCCGATCTCCCGAGTGATGTAGTCGTTCATCATGCTCTCCGCCAGTGCCGCCACGCCCCGGATCTCCTCCAGGATCCGTTCGCTCTCCACAACTGGGCGCTCATTCCGGATGTTCTCCCAGACCTGCTCCGTATACTGGCTCAGGGTGTCCATCGTCCGCCCCGCCACCGTCAGCTCCAGCCGGTCCTGATCCGGGGTTCCCGCGGCCAGCTCCCGCAGCGTCTCCTGAACGGCGCGGATCTCCCCGAAGACGCTGCTGTCCTCCGGGTTGTCCTGGCCGCTGATGACCCGCCAGATGCCCTCCGGGATCTTCTCCGCCACCACGGGCTTCAGCCCCGCCACCGCCTCCATCCGCTGGATGCTGCGGTGATACCGGCCGGAAAAGAACAGCATCATGGCCAGGCTGATGATCACGGGCACCAGCAGCATGACCATCTGGGTCCGGCTCATCCGGTTGATCCGCCCGATCAGGCTTCTCTCGGCTTTCTGTCTCATGCTCCCCCGTCCTTCCGGATTTCCCTCAGTATCCTCTCGGCGCCAGGCCGCTCAGATCCTGCTCGTCGCTGAAGACCATCTCCACGGGGTGGGTCTCCCGCTCCACCTTCTCCCCGCGCTTCAGCGCCAGGGCGGTTTCCATCAGCGTGGACCCCAGCATGGGCGTACATTCCACGATGCAGTTGATCTTTCCTTCCTTCAGGATATCCATGGCCTTCTGGCCCCCGTCGATGGAGATGATGATGATATCCCTTCCCGGCGCGTATCCCGCCTTCTCGATCTCCGGCAGCGCCCCCAGGGTCATCTCGTCGTTATGGCTGTAGACCACGTCGATCTCGTCGCCGTACCGCTCCAGCAGGTACCGCATGCATTCCGCGCCCCGGCTGATCAGGAAATCCCCGTTCACGCTCTCCAGGATCTCCAGCCTCCCGTCCCCGGCAATGGCGTCCTGGAAACCCGCCTGGCGCTGGCGCATGGGGGTGGAATCCTCCGTGCCCGTGATCTCAACGATGCGCAGCTTCTCCTTCCCCAGGGCGTCCGCCTTGCGCCGCAGATACTCCCCGGCGCTTTTGCCCTCCTGATAAAAGTCGGCGCCGATCTTGCAGACGTAGAGGTCCTCCTCCTCCGTCAGGATGTCCCGGTCCACCAGGATCACCGGGATCCCCGCCTGCCGGGCCTCCTTCAGCACGTTGTCCCAGCCCTCCTCGACGATGGGCGAAAAAGCGATGACGTCCACCCGGTAGGCGATGAAGCTGCGGATGGCGGCGATCTGGTTCTCCTGCTTCTGGTTCGCGTTTTCCATCATCAGGCTGACGCCGTACTGCCCGGCCTTTTCTTCGATATCCCGGGTGTTTCCGATGCGCCAGGAGCTTTCCGACCCCAGCTGGCTGAAGCCCAGCAGCAGGGAAGGCTCCCCCTGGGGCTCCGCCTCCTTCTCCGGCCCTGCGCAGCCCCCCATCAGAAGCCCCGCCGCCGCAAGCAGCGCCAGAAGCCTTCTCTTCGTTCCCTTCATGCTCCGTATCCCCTTTTCGTTCCGGCCCTTTGTTTTCAGATGATTCCGCGGGAAGATTCCTCCGCCGCGCCGCCCGGGCCCGGGCGGTTTTCCCTGGGCAGATTATATCGGTATTCCGCCCTCCCGTCAATGAACCGGAGGCCCCGGCATTCCCTTGACGGGCGGGCAAAAAAACATATACTTTTCTTATGGAATCGCGCTTCAGGGCGGAACTTTCCGGCATGAGCCCCCGTCAGACAGGAGCGCGGAAGGAGTGGCTCAGCCATGGATAAATTGCTGCTGCGCAGGGCCCAGCAGGGGGATCCGGAGGCCTTTGAGGCGCTGGCTTCGGGTCTGGAGTCCCTGATCTGGCGCGTGTGCTGGCATTATACGGGAAACCGGGAGGACGCCTCCGACTGCGCCCAGGAGGCCATGATCAGAATCTGGCGGAATCTCGGCCTCTTCCGTTCTGAATGCGCCTTCGAAACCTGGTGCTACCGGATCGCCGCCAACTGCAGCCTGGATTTCCTGCGCAGGGCCCGCAAGAGCGTCAGCGTCCCCCTGGGGCCCCTGACGGAGCAGGGCTTTGATCCCCCGGATCCCTCCCCGGGCACGGAGGAAACCCTTCTGCGGAAGGAGGAGCAGTCCCGGCTCCGGGAGGCCATTTCCCGGCTTCCGGAGGATCAGCGGGACGCCCTGGTGCTGACCCAGCTGGAGGGCCGGTCCTATGAAGAGGTCTCCCGGATGACGGGCGTGAACGAGGGAACCGTGAAAAGCCGGGTCAACCGGGCCCGGAGGCGGCTGAAGGATTTATTTGCCGAAGGGCGGGAACCTTCTCCGCCGGAGAGCGTCCAAAGCAGTGAGGGCGGAACCGGAGCCGGGGGAAAGGCCCCCGGACAGCGGGCCGGAGGGGCGCCCCCGAAGGGCTCGGAGAACAGCGCCGGCAGGAATGCCGGAAACAGCGCCGGCAAAAGCGCCGGCGGAAAGGAAAGGAGGGAAGCGCCGTGAGCGAAAAGGAAAAGATGGACCCGGAGCTTCGCTCCCTTCAGGAAGCGCTGGACCGCATGGCCGCGGAGACGCCGGAACCGCCGGAAAGCTTCCGCCGGGGATGGCGGGAAGCCGTCCGCCGGGAGGCCGCCGCCCGGGCCGCCGCTGAATCCGCCCCGGCCGGAGCCGCCCCCGTATCCCCGGCCGGAGCCGCGAAGCCGGTTCCGGTCCGCCGGAGCCGCTTTACCTGGCGCCGGGGGCTGAGCGCCGCCGCGGTCTTCGCCTTTCTCCTGGGCGGCACGCTGCTGGGGCTGGATTCCGCCCCCCTGACCCGGCCCCCCGCGGCCGTGTCCTCCGTGCCGGATGCCGGCTCCGCCGGGGCGCCCCGGGAGAACGGGGCCGCCCGGAAGGCCGCGGCTCTGCCCACGGAGGCCCCCCTGCCCGCCCAGGCCCTGTCCGGCCAGGCGGCGGAAACGGAAGAGACCGCCGCCTATGCGGCGGAAACATACGCGGCGGACAGCGCCTTTGAAGAGAACAGCTCCTTTGAGGCGGAAGAAGCCTATGAGGCAGACGGAGCCGCCCTTTCCGCGGCGGAGGAAATCCCGGACGCGATGGCGGGCGCCGCCGCCCTGAAGGCGGAAGCGCCCCCTGAGCCCGCGGCGGAGGAAATCCCGGAAACGGCCGGCGCCGCCCTGAAGGCGGAAGCCCCGCTCCCCACAGCCACGGCCGCCCTTTCCACCCCGGACGCCGGCGCTTCCGGCGCGGAAACGGAAGAGGCCGAAGCGCCCCTGGCCGCCCTCCGCGCCGATGAAACCCCGGCCCGGGCTTCCGGCCCCCTGCGGGCGGCGGGAATCGTCCTGATCGTCCTGGCCTTCATTTCGGCCGCCCTGCTCCTGATCCTGCGCAAAAAGTGAACGGCAAAAATCCGTCCGCCGGTCCGGCGGACGGATTGCTTTTTTCGGGCGGTCCTTCCCGGAGGGGCGGAACCGCCGTGGATGCCGGCCCTCCTCTCCAGGGGATCCTTTCTACAGAACCGGCCTGTTCCAGTGCCCCCGGGTGCTTTCCCCCGGGGCTTTTTCATACTTCATCAATGCGGAGAGGATCCGCCGGGTCTCCTCCCGGCTTTCCGCCGACAGCTCCGCCAGCCTGGCGCAGCCCGGCTTTTTCTCCCCCAGGTCCGTGGGCAGCGCGTTCAGCAGCCGGATCAGGCATCCCTCCGGCAGGCGGACCCGGAGCAGCGGGAACCGATACCCCCGCTCATCCGTCAGGTCCTTTCCCCTCAGCCCCCGGGGATCTCCCCGGTCGCACAGGGCGCAGCTCCGGTGCCCCTCGCTCCATCCCAGCGCCGTCCGCGCCGGGCAGTGATGCAGGAGCATGAGCCGGGTCCGTCCCCAGGCCGGGAAAAGCACCGGCGGGATCCCGCCGGGCCCGGCGGCCAGCAGCTCCCGCAGCTCCTCCCCG
>CAMVDI010000002.1 GCA_947166205.1 uncultured Clostridia bacterium | reverse complement strand
GAAATCCGTGACGGTGGTGACGCTCCGGGAAAAAGGCAATGTGGAGATCCGGACCGTTCCGCTGAAGCCCAGACACGAGATGAGGGAGATCCGCGGCACCTATGACGAACTGATGCTGCGGAAAACCTGGGAGGGGACCGCGACGGAGGATTACCTGCATGTCATCCTGACGGATGAGGACGAGGTGCCGGACGCGCCGGCCCGGATGCGGACCGTGTATCCGAACATCATGAAGATCGACTATGACAACCGGCGGACCCGGGCACTGTCCGGCCTGGAGGACGCCGGAGAGGTCGGGAGCAGGAGCGAGATTGAACTGTTTGACGCGTTTTTCAACAGCCAGAATGGTCAGCCGCTGAGCGATGAACAGAGATCCTACGCCGAGGAAATTCTGGAAGGGCTGAAGGAGGAGAAGGCATGAGACCGCTGAAACTGGAGATGAGCGCCTTCGGACCCTATGCGGGAAAGGAAACGATTG
Source organism: uncultured Clostridia bacterium (assembly GCA_947166205.1). The sequence goes on along the minus strand of CAMVDI010000002.1, from coordinate 28,597 downwards.
ACTTTGAAAGGCTGGGCACAAACGGCCTTTATCTGATCACGGGGGACACCGGCGCGGGCAAGACGACGATTTTTGACGCGATCATCTTTGCCCTGTACGGGGAAGCAAGCGGTCAGAACCGGGATCCCGCGATGCTTAAATCCAAGTACGCGGACAGATACGCCGCGCCGGGAGTTGAGCTGACCTTCGCGTACAATGGACAGAACTATACCGTCAGGCGGTTCATGGATCATCCGCGCCGGAAGCTGAAGGGCGGCGGGGATACAAACGCTCCCGCTGAGGCGGAGCTGTATCTGCCGGACGGAAGAATCCTGAAAAAGGAAAAGGAAATCGACAGGGCCATCGTCGGGATTCTCGGCGTCAACCGGGAACAGTTCTGCCAGATCGCCATGATTGCCCAGGGAGAGTTTCTGAAAATCCTGCTTGAGGACACCCGGGACAGAAGGGCGCATTTTCGTGAAATATTCCGGACCCATATCTATCAGGGCTTCCAGGACAGGCTGAAGGAGGAAGCCCGGAAGATCGAGAGCGAACGCGCCCGCCGGAAGGGAGATATCCAGATTCATCTGAACCGGATTACCTGCCCGGAGAACGATCCGCTGGAGATCGAGGCCGGGAAGGCCAGGCAGGGAGAAATGCTGGCGGACGAGGCGGCCGGCGTGATCGGGAAGATTCTGGAAAAGGACAGGGAAGAGCAGGGCGCGCTGATTCAGCAGGAAGGGGAGCTGGAGAAGAGGATCGGGGCGCTGAACCAGCTGATCGGAAAAGCCGAAAACCAGAAGAAAGCCAGGGAGGATCGGGAGAAAGCCGCTGAGAAAAGGAAGGAAAAGCAGGAAGCGCTCAGGCTCCTGGAGGAGACCCTGAACAGGGAGAAGGAAGGCGCGAAGGAAACGGAGCGAAAGACGGCCGAACTCACGAGGATCCGGGATGAGCTCAGGGAATATGAGCAGCTGGATCAGCGGCGGGCGGAACTGGCGAAAGCGGAAAAAGCCCAGGGCCTGAAGAAAAGCCGGGTTGAGGGGCTGAGAGCCGAAAAGGAGAACCTGAGCCAGGAGCTGGCATCGCTTCGGAAGGAGCAGGAAGTGCTGAAGGATATCCCAGACCGGACCGCGGAGCTGAGCGTGAGACGGACGGAGCTGAACAATACGCTGCGGGCGCTGGGCGGGCTGAAGACCGCCCTGGATCATCTTCCTGGCCTCAGGAAGAACAGCGACAGCGCTCAGGCCAGGTATCTGAACGCGCGAAGGGAAGCGGAAAACGCCGGCAAAAGGGCGGAAGGGCTGCGCAGGCAGTACAACGATAATCAGGCGGGCATTCTGGCGGAGACGCTGGAGCCCGGAAAACCCTGCCCCGTATGCGGGTCGCTCAGCCATCCGCGAAAGGCTGTCAAACCCTGGGACGCTCCGGACCTGGAATCGGTGGAATCGGCGGAACAGACGGCGCAGATCTCGCAGCGGGACGCAAACGCGGCCAGCAACCGGGCCGGCGCGGAAAAGGCCAAACTGGATTACGCGCTGCAGAACATTCAGGAGCAGGCCGAAGAGCTGCTTGGGGCGTACGAGGAAGAGACGGTTTACTCCCGGACCATGGCCAGACTGGCCGCGGTGAAGGGGGAGCTGGATGAGATTGAGGGACAGATGCGGGCGGAGGCCGGGAACAAAACCCGCAGGAATGAGCTGGACCGGCTGATTCCAGAAAAGGAGAACGCGCTGCAGAGGAAATCCCAGGAACTGTCCGAAACGGAGCTCGCCTATGTGAACGAGGAAGGCCGGCTGCGGGAGCAGAAAAAGAACATGGAGGAGCAGCGGGCGAAACTGAGCTATCCGGACCACAGGACCGCGGGCGCGGCGGCGGAGGCTCTGGATCAGGAGATCCGGAGAAGACAGCAGAATCTGGCGGACGCCCAGAAGGCAAAAGAGGACTGTGAAAAGGAAATCACGCTGCTGAATGGCCGGATTGAGCTGGCGGAGAAGCTTCTGCGGGAGGACGAACCAAGGGACCTGGAGGCTGTACAGAAGGAAAATGCGGATCTTAAAACGAGGAAACAGGAGATCTCCCGGATCAGGGAAGCGGTTCAGGTCCGGATCAAAACCAATGAGGACGTGCTGGAAAACCTGAGCACCGTATCGAATCAGCTGACGGAGATTGACCGGAAATGGCAGCTGGTCACTTCGCTGTCGGACACGGCGAACGGTCAGCTGAAGGGCAAGGAACACATCATGTTTGAAACCTGGATTCAGACCACCTTTCTCGACCGGATTCTGCGCAGGGCCAATGTTCATCTGATGCAGATGAGCGGCGGAAAGTATGATCTGAAGCGGCGGAGAACCACGGATGACAACCGGGTGCAGAGCGGTTTGGATCTGGACGTGGTGGACCACACGAACGGAAGTATCCGCAGCGTGAAGTCCCTTTCGGGCGGGGAGTCGTTCATCGCTTCCCTCAGCCTGGCCCTGGGCATGTCGGAGGAAATTCAGATGAGCGCCGGCGGGATACGGCTGGATACAATGTTCGTGGATGAGGGCTTCGGCTCTCTGGATGAGGAGACGCTTCAGCAGGCCATGAAGGCGCTGAACAGCCTGTCCGAGACCAACCGCCTGATCGGGATTATCTCGCATGTGGCGGAGCTTCGCCGGGTGATTGACCGGCAGATCGTTGTGAAAAAAATCCCGGGCGGCGGCAGCCGGATCGGCTCGATCGAAGCTTAGGAGACGGGGGGCGGTTCTCTGACTTCCAGAGACAGGGGCCGGTTCCGTGCAGAAAAACGGAACGAAAAAGAACGTCCCTACGTTCCAGGCCCTCCGTTCCACTTGACAGAACAGAGTGATAGCCATACTATTGATCTGACGCGGGATCTTCGCGCGTGGATGAAAAGGAAGGGGAGGGCTGTCCCACATGCGAGGCACAGGAAAAGACGCGGAAAGCATCGCGGCCAGGAGGATCAGATTTACGGAGGCGGCGTATGAGCTGTTCTCCTCGAAAGATATTCATTCTGTGTCCCTGCAGGATATTGCCGATGCCACGCCCTATGGGATTGCCACGCTGTACAGGTATTTTGCCAACAAACAGACCATTGTGGTCGAGGCGGCCGCGTGGAAGTGGCGGCAGTTTCTGGAAGAAAACCGGAAGCGCAGGCCGCATGCGGACTTCAGCGGGATGACGGCCGCGGAATCCTTCGGGTTTTACCTGGATTCTTTCCTGGAGCTCTACCGGAATCATCAGGATCTGCTCCGGTTCAATCAGTTCTTCAACATTTACGTTCAGGTGGAGAAGGTGGATGCGGAAACGGTAAAGCCCTATCAGGCAGTGATCGGAGAGATGGAAGCCACGTTCCACGAGATGTACGTGAAAGGGCTGGCGGACCATACCCTCAGGACGGATATTCCGGAGAAGGAAATGTTCAGCACCACGCTGCACCTGATGCTGGCGGCGGTCACGCGGTACGCGGTCGGCCTTCTGTATCAGGCGGGCACGGATTCGGAAAAGGAACTGGAACTGCTGAAAGAATTGCTGATGATGAAGTTTCTGGCGTGATGGCCGGGAGCCGACGGCAAAGAGGAGAAGAAATGCGCTGCGGCCGGGTCTGATTCTGCCTGGCCCGATCTGCCTGACCGCGCTGGCTGCGCGGCGGCGCGGGAACGGGGGAAAAGGATAAAACGGCACGAAAAGGACCGCCCCTCTGTTCCACTAGAAGACCACAGCTCCCAGGAAGGCCGCGATTCCGATCAGCGCGATCGGGCTCAGGCCTTTTTTCATGAACCGGATCTTCCGGGATCCGAAATACAAAAGCGCCAGCACGGCCGAAAGGATCAGCGGGCGAAGATCCGATTCCGCCGCCACCGCCGAAGCCGCGACGTTCTGATACAGCATCCACACGCCTACCGCGGTGATCACGCCGATCACGCAGGCCTGCAGGCCGCGCATCACGGCCTGTACATATTTGTTGTTCAGCGCGCGGTTCATCACCGCCATGATCAGCAGGATGATCACGAAGGCGGGCAGCACCGAGGCCAGCGTCGCGACGGCCGCTCCGGCCATTCCGGCCTGGCTGCTGCCTATATAGGTGGCCAGATTCACCATGATGGGACCGGGGGTGCTCTCGCTCACGGCGATCATATCGGTCAGCATCTCTTCCGATATCCAGCCGTAGGAAAGCACGACCTCCCGGATGAGGGGAATGGCCGCGTAAGCTCCGCCGAAAGAAAAGCAGCCCACCTTCAGGAAGCCGATCAGCAGATCCAGGTAAATCACGACGCCCCATCTCCTTTTTTCATCTTGCTTCCGGAAAACAGGAAGGCTGCGAGGCTGACCCCGGCGGCGGAAAGCAGCAGGGTGACCGTTGAGATCTTCCACGCGAAAATGCTGATCAGCAGCATCGCGAGAAAGGCGCAGACCAGGATCGCGATCCGCAGGGGTTCCCGGGGCATTTTCCGGATCATGCGGATTCCCACGTCAAGGATCAGGATCCCTACGGCGATCCGGATCCCTCTGAAGGCGCTGGCGACCCAGGCGATCTCCAGAAAACGGTCCAGAAATATGGAGATCAGGTAAATGATGATAAAGGAGGGCAGCACCACGCCCAGCGTGGCTGCGGCTGCCCCGGCGACGCCTTTCTGCCTGAAGCCGACAAAGGTTGCGCAGTTGATGGCCACGGGGCCGGGAGTGGATTCCGCGATCACGGTCACATTGAGCAGATCTTCGTGGGTGATCCATTTTTTCTGCGTGACGCAGATGTTTTCGATCAGGGCGATCATGGCGTATCCTCCGCCGAACGTGAATGCGCCGATTCTGAAAAAAGTCAGGAACAGTGATAAAAGCATGATTCCTCCCTTCCGGCGTCTGCGCCGGGGACGGTGACCGGAGTATACGCTATGCTATGCCATCCCGCTGAAAGAAATAGCCGGAGAAATGGACCGGACCCGCCCTCTGCGGAGCTTCCAATTCAAATTGCCGTGCTTCAGCAAATCTCATACCCCGCCCTCTGCAGAGCTTCCATCGCATGGGCAAAGTCGGCCACCTTCACCAGGATGTAATCCGTGTTGAAGGTGGATACGGCAAAGATGCCGATTTTCTCCGCCGCCAGCACAGCGGAGATTCCGGAAAGAATTCCGATCAGGGAAAAGTCGAGCTGGCCTTCAATCCTGAATCCGCGCCAGCCGTCTTCACGGGCTTCCGTTTTTTCCGGCACGGCCGCGGTTTCGCAGACCAGGGATATTTCCTCATCCGTCCGGGACAGGAAAAAGATGCCTTCCGGCACGTCCGGCATGCTCTTCAGCCGGCAGACGGAGAGTTTCCAGGGTAGCTGTTTCAGTGTCATTTTCCTTCTCCAATTGCGTTCAGAACCCAGGCAAAGGCTCTGGCGGTTCTTATGTCCGCGTCCGTGAAGTGATTTCCGGGATTCCATTCCAGAACGGTCCGGATTCCCCGCGCCTTCAGCAATTCGTGGGCCTCCCGGATTCTGTTCCCCACGGTGGACATGACGGGATTCCGGGTCTTCGGCTCCCTGTCGCCCAGGCTCAGATATACTGCTTCAGCCCGGCACGCGCCGCCGCGCATGAAGCCGTCCACAAATCCGGGAAACCAGACGGAAGGGGAGGCCGCCGCCACGCCGGCAAACACATCCGTCCGATGCGCCGCCCACAGGGCAAAGAGTCCGGACAGGGAATACCCGCCGATGATGAAGGTTCTGCTTCTGTCTTCCGTGCGCTTCAGGACTTCAGCCAGGGTTTTCTCCGCCCCGCCGCCGAAGCCTTCCTTCCCAAACACGGCGGGCGAAGGCCAGGGCGAAAGGTCCGTGTTCCAGTCCGCCACCGGAAGGGCCAGCAGGCAGAAGTCCCTGCCTGTCAGCCGGCTGATCTCAGCGGCTTCGGAATCCATGGACTCGTGCTCGTCGGTCAGCTGAATCAGGACCATGGAGGCGTCAGGATTTCCGTATGTTTGCTCTTTCATAATTTGTCCGCGGCCTCCTTCTGACCAGTGTGTCATGAAACGGAGCTTTCAGGTTTCACGCTCCCCCGGGGAGACAGAACTGTCCCCTGCCTCCTGCGCTGCCTGCCTCCTGACGGGCCGGCAGGGCCGGGATGAACCGCCTGAATTATATCATCCCTTTCCGGAAAAAGATACAAAGAGCGGAGCGTGAGCGGGGATGAAGCGGATCATCGCCGCCGGGATACGGGATTTTGCCTGGCGGGGAGGGAGCTTCGGACCGGGACGCCGGAGATTGGGAGCCATGGGGTGGGAATGAATGATCAGGAAGGCGGCGCATTGACACAAAAGGACCGTCCCCCCTGTGTTCCCTTGACATTCAGATAAAACATGATAGAATGGCTGACGTTCATCGGAGGGTGGATTATTCAGCGGAAATAATCAACCGGATAAGGTGTCAGGATGAAACGCCTGAGTCTTATCCGGTTGTTTTTTGGAGGACGATCATGAGCACGGGAAGCGATTTCACCCGGGGAAAGATTCTGGCGCCGTTGATCCGGTTTATGGTTCCGGTCTTTCTGGCGATGTTTCTTCAGTCCATGTATGGCGCCGCGGATCTGATGATCGTCGGCAAATTTGCCCGGTCCATTGATGTTTCGGCGGTTTCAACCGGATCACAGATTATGATGACCCTGACCAATCTGATTACAAGCTTCGCCATGGGAACCACCATACTTCTGGGACAGCGCATCGGGGAAGGACGGGGGCAGGAAGGCGGCGCGGTCGTAGGAAGCAGCATCTGCCTGTTCGCTGTGATTGCCGGTGCATTCACGGTTGTTGTTCCCCTGCTGTGCGGGCAGCTCAGTTCTTTGATGAATGCCCCGGCCGAGGCGTTTGATGAGACTGCGTCCTACATACGGATCTGCGGCTTCGGTTCATTGTTCATTATTTCGTACAATCTGATTGGCAGCATTTTCCGCGGGATCGGCGATTCAAAAACGCCGCTCATGACGGTGCTTATCGCGTGTGTCTGCAATATTGCCGGGGATCTTCTTCTGGTTGCCGCTTTTCATATGGGAACGGCCGGCGCGGCCATCGCAACCGTGATCGCTCAGGCGATCAGCGTCATTGTTTCCCTGCTGATTCTGAGAAAACGAGGGCTTCCGTTCCGGCTGGAAAGAAAGGATCTCCGGTTTGATGGGAGGATCATCCGGAAAGTCACGGCTCTGGGAGTACCGATTGCTCTGCAGGATTTGCTTGTCGGTATCTCTTTTCTCGTTGTCCTGGCCATTGTGAACGGCCTTGGGCTGATCGCCTCAGCGGCAATCGGCGTCGCTGAAAAAGTCTGCGCCTTTATTATGCTGATCCCCGCGGCCTTTATGCAGGCCATGTCCGCGTTTGTGGCCCAGAATATCGGCGCGGGGCAGTATGGAAGGGCAAAGCGCGCGCTTGGTTACGCGATCGGGGTGTCCGCCCTGCTGGCCGTCGTCATGTTTGTCATTTCCTTCTGGCGGGGCGATCTTCTTTCCGGGATTTTCGCGAATGATCCGGAGGTCATCGCGGCCTCTGCCGACTATCTGAAAGCCTACGCAATCGACTGCCTGCTGACCTGTTTCCTGTTCTGCTTTATCGGCTTCTTCAACGGGCTGGGCATGACACGGTTCGTCATGGTTCAGGGGATTATCGGCGCTTTTCTGGTCCGTATCCCTGTTGCGTTCATCATGAGCCGTCAGATCCCGGTATCCATGTTTCACATTGGCCTGGCCACGCCCTGTTCGACAGTTCTTCAGGTTGTTCTGTGTCTGATCTGGCTCAGACGGGCGAATCAGAAATATCTGAATCATCAGTTCAAAGAGAACGGAAGCTCGGTTTGATGACAGCATTCGTCGCGCGCTCAAACCGGCGGATGCCGTTCAGGCCGGGATTGGATGCCGGAAAGACTGAGATCACGTGATATTTTCCTTTGTGTTTACAGCGATTTCATACTGAACCCAATATCATAGAGGACCGTTCTTCCGTTCCGGGCGAAAAACGGAACGAAAAGAATCGTCCCTCCGTTCCATTCATTACTGTGCCCTGGGTCCCTTGTATTCCAGGCAGAGCATGGTCAGATCGTCGAACTGCTCCGCGTCGCGGACAAAGCTGTCCACAGCGCCGCGGACCACCTGGAGAATCTCCTTCGGGCTCTTTTCCGGAGCGATATTCAGCGCGTCCACCATGCGGTTCGTGCCGAACAGCTCATCGTCGGCACTGGTGGCTTCCGGAAGGCCGTCGGTGTAGAGGAACAGCTTGGAACCGGGCCGCATTTCGATTTCATAATCCCGGTAGCGGACGCCCTCCATACCGCCGATGACAAAGCCGTGCTTGTCCTTGAACAGCCCGAAGGAACCGTCGGGATTCTTCACGGCAGGATATTCATGCCCGGCGTTGGCGGCGGTCAGCTTTCCGGTGGTCAGATCCAGGATGCCCATCCACACGGTGATGAACATCTCCGTCTCGTTGTTGGAGCAGACGGCCTGATTCGTCCGGGCGAGAATTTCCGAAGGGGATTTGCCGAGCATCGCGACGCTCTGGATGATGATCTTGGAAGCCATCATGAAGAGGGCCGCGGGGACTCCCTTGCCGGAAACGTCCGCCATGACGATACCAAGATGATCGTGATCCACCAGGAAATAGTCGTAGAAGTCGCCGCCGACTTCCTTGGCGGGATCCATCGCGGCATAGATGTCGAACTCAGGCCTGTCCGGGAAGGCGGGGAAGATATGGGGCAGCATGGAGGCCTGGATCCGGGTGGCCAGGGAGAGCTCAGCGCCGATGCGCTCCTTCTCCGCGGTGATCCGCCGGACGGTATCCACATATTCCACGGTCTTGTGGGAAAGGTCCGCGAAGGACTCCGCCAGTTCCTGCACCTCGTCCCCGGTGCGGTAGGTATCCTCCATCCTGAATTCAAGATTCCCCTCCCGGAGCTCTGAGATGCGGGTGGTCATGGTGTAGAGGGGCTTCACGATGCGCTTGGACAGGATCAGGGCGCCGGTGATGGCCAGCACGGTGGCGAGACCCAGGAGAACGATCATGGTGACTCTCGCGGCGGAAAGGTTTTTCCCGAAGGTGGTTTCGGCTTCGCTCAGAATCCCGTCGAACTGCGTCTCCATCCTGAGGGTCGGCTGATTGGCTGCCTCGGCGCTGACGGCGGAGACGATTGTCCATCCGACGGTCCCGATTCTGGCGCCCGTCAGGTACCAGGAGGCGCCGTCTGCTTCGACAACCCGGACCTCTGTGGATCCGGCCATGGCGTCCCGGATAAAGGCGGACAGATCCGCGTTTTCGCTCTCCCGCAGATCCGCGGCGTCCGCCGCCAGCTTGACGCTGAAGGCTCCGTCCGTCTTCGGGGAGAAAATTACATGCCCGTGCTCGTTGATGATGCAGGTAAAGCCGCTGTCGTTTCCGGTGGAGGAGACGGCCTGGGCCATGTTGTCCAGGAAAAGGTCCGCGCCGACGACGGCCTCCAGCTTTCCGTCATGATAGACCGGAATGCCGCACATGATGCCGATCCGGCCGGTGAAGACATCGGAAACCACGTCGGTGAAGAAGAGCTTTCCGGTTTCGGCGGCGCCCAGGTACCAGTCCCGCTGGCGCATGGGGAAGGTCGTCAGCTTTCCGTCCGCGCCGTATTTTCCGGCGGGATCCGCGTCCGCCAGCAGCATGGCGCCGTCGGAAAGGGCGACATAGCAGGAATTGACCCCCGCGGTTCCGTAAACGGCGGTCATCAGCTCCGACATGTTCGCGATGAGGCCGAGTCGTTTCGCGACTTCGGGATCCTCCGGATCGACGCCTTCCTCCAGCAGCAGCTGGACGGAGACTTCACCCTGTCTGGACGGGTCGGGAAGGGCGAAAGCATGGGGCGGGCAGGCGTCCGGGTCCGCGAAGAGCCTCTCCGCGTAATCCGCCAGCATGGTCACCGAGTTTCCGAGATCGCTGAACAGGTCATCGGCGATGTAGGCCTCCATGCCCGTGCTCTGCCTCAGGCTCCGGGTCACCACGGTGTCCATGGTTTCCTGCGAGATGGCGCGGATGGACTCTTTCTGTCTTTCGTTCGTCTCAGAAACCGTCCGCGAGAGGGCGGATACCTGATGCAGGATGACGACGGAATAGGCGGCCATGACGAGGGCCAGAATGATCAGGACCAGGTTGAAGATTTTCTGCTGAATCCCGCCGATGACAAAATTCTTGAAGCGTCTCATGCTTTCTCTCCAAAAACGATTTTTCCGCCGGCCCGGGCCGGGCTCGCCGCAACGGATTGTTCCGCCGACCTGCCGGGCTGCCGCATCGGGTTTTCCGGCAGGCCTGCCGTTCTTTTCTGCGCGGTTACGGATCAGCGCGGCGGGCTCTGGCGTAAGGCATGTTCCATTTTAAAGAAAACAGGCTGCTTCCGCAATGCTTTTTTGATCGGTTGCGCCCACCATGTTTTTTTGATCGGTTGTGCGCCCCCCCTGTGAATGGTAAGGAGGATGGAAACAGAGCGTTCTTCCGTTCCGCCGGTGGAATGAAACAGAGCGACTCTCTTTTCCAGCGTTCCGGGTGGAACGAAAAAGACCGTCCCTCTGTTCCAGATTGAAGGAATAAAGCTCAGAAGGTTTCCAGGCGGATGCCGGCGGCGGTTCCTTCGGTGAAGCCTTTCCAGCCGGTATGCTTCTCCGTGGGGCGGCCTTCGGCATCCAGGTCATATACGGCCTCCGCGCCGCGGGCCACGGGGACGCGCAGGTAGGCGGCCTTTCCGGCGTCGCCCCGGAGATGCAGATCCAGGAAGGCGGTCAGGAAATGGCAGTTGGCGTTGTTGAGCCGCAGGGTGTCCCAGACGGGATCGGACCAGCGCTTGAAAACTTCCCAGGAGCGGGCGTAGGCCTGCGGAGGCGCCGCGTTGTTGGCGATATTGTGGCCGCAGCCCTCGTAGGAGACCAGGACGCGGTCGGAATGATCCGCTCTTTCGCAAAAATCCCGGACGGCCGCGTAATGGACGGTGTTGTCCGCCGTGCCGCAGAACCAGAGGGTGGGGATCCCGATATCCTCTGAGCGGGCCGGATCCAGGAAGAAGGTGGCCGGCGCGAACAGGGCGCAGGCCTTGACTGCCGGAACGCCGTGGAAGTCCGGCTGCTCAGCCAGCTCCTCCGCGATGGCGGCATGGCCGCGCAGGGTTTCCTCATTCATCCGGGCTCCGATGGTGCGCAGGGCGCCGTAGCCGCCCATGCTGAATCCGACCAGGCCAACCTGATCCGGCAGGAGCATGCCCCGCAGGAAGCTGTCCCTGTTCAGCGCGGGAAGCCGGGAGATGACGAAGCGCTGATCCAGGGACCGGTGGATCAGGGCGCTTTCGAGGGAGCCGGCGGAGGGGAAGTCCTCATAGGTGTTGTCCGTGTGTCCGATGGACAGAACCACGTATCCTTTCGAGGACAGGTTTTCCGCCAGATTGACCAGCAGAAAGCGGGAACCGGGATAGCCATGGGAGATGACGACCACGGGGCAGGGGCCGGCGGAGGGGTCGGGCTCCGCGTCCCGGAAGGCGCGGCCTTCGATCTGAAAGGGTTCCAGATTGCCCAGATCCGCCCGGCCCATGTGGTCGGTATAGACCGCCCGGCTCTCGTCCCCGCCGGGGAGGGCGGGATACCAGACTTCCGCCCGCAGGGAACGGTCGCAGCGGGGAAGGGGGCTCCGGCCGAGGCCGGAGAGCACGTCCGCCTGCCCGGGATGGATCAGGGTCAGGGTGCGGACGCCTGCCGCGCGGCCGCCTCTGGCCGCCAGGGCAGGGGCTCCGGGGATGGGATCTCCGAAAAGGGTGCCAAGAGGATGTTCTTTTTCCCAGAGTGTCATGTGCTTTCCTCCTTATCAGTGAAAAACATATCAGTTCCTGATATTGATCAGAATAATATAATTCCCCGGCGATATCAATTATTGACTTTAGCAATCTCTACCGAGCCTATCTGGCCTCAAGACGAAGCAAGCGCGGTACACGGGAAGTCATTCAGTGTAAAAGTCAAGCATATTTTTACACGAAAAAGATGAAGTCAGTCTGGCAAACGCGAAACCGGAATTCATGTCATTTGCCCTGTCATTTCCCCGGCGGATCAGGATTCACGTCTCCGGTTCCGGCGGATCAGGATTCCCTTCTCCGGTTCATTTTATTTTCCACGCTGTTCAGGGTCCTGAAGAATCGATGCGTCGCCACGGCCGGGCCGAACAGCAGGATACCGAAAATGTTCCAGCCGAACATGTGCCGCCATGATGTATGAGGACCCGGGAGACCCAGCTCCAGAGCCTTGGCCTTCAGCTCCTCCGCGATCCGCGCCATCCAGATCAGCGGATAGATGAACAGCGTCGGAATTCCAAGGAGATAGGCCTTCCAGTAGGGCATCAGCCTGTGACCGAGAATGTACTCAAGCTCTTCCTGCAGCCCGCCGAGCGGCATATACAGCAGGAAGAACAGTCCTGCCGTGAAGAAATCGATGAACCCCAGAAGAAAGCCGGGGCGTTTTGTATGCCTGAAGATCATGTGTTCATCCCTTTCCGCCGAACTGTTCCGGTCTCGCTGATTTTTTGATCTGCCCGGATTATATCATTCCCTTCCGGAAAAAGATACCGCGCCGTTTTGCGGAACCGTTTCCATAAAGAACATTCATCCGTCTCATGGACGGTGCTTCAAAAGACGGAACGAAAAGAATCGTCCCTCCGTTCCAGTCCCTCCGTTCCACTTTTGCTTCCGTTTACGAACGAAGCGGGTTGTGATAAGATAACGCGGCACAGCGGGACGGAACTGGAGGGAAGTAACATGAAGTGGGCCGCAATCGGCGATTCGTTCACTTATCTGAACGACCATCTGGACGAGACGGGGTATCGGGTCAGAAAAGGGTACCTGACAAGAATTCAGGAAAAGATTCCTGAACTGGAGCTCACCAACATCGGAATAAACGGTTCCACTTTTGCGGACTGGATCATGCAGCGGATTCCGGAGGCGGATCTGTATACGGTGCTCCTGGGCACGAATGACTGGCACGCCGGATTTCCCCTGGGCGATGAGCAAAGCTTCAAAAACAGGCGAAGGGGTACAATCCTCGGCCATATGGGGATGCTGCTCGACCATATCCGGGAGGCGAATCCGACAGGAAAAATCATTGTGGGCAATCCGGTGGAACGGGCTGATTTTGTTTATCTTCTCGACCCGGAGAACAATGCCCCGGGCAGCTATCAGGAAGAAAACGGACAGAAGCTGTCCGATGTGGCCGAAGCGATTCTTGAATGCGCTGAGCTGGAAGGCCTTGAAACCGTCAATCTTCATGACCTTTCCGGTTTCGATCAGGAGAAGCTGATCAAATTCAAAAGGGTAAAAGGGAAGGACCTTCCTTATCCGGACTACATCGGCGTGGAATACGTGCCGGGAAAAGACGAATATCCCTATCCGCCGGAGGCCATGGCCCTGACCTATGACGGACTTCATCCGACAGATGAAGGGAACCGGATTCTGGCTGATTTGTTTGCGGAGAAGATCCTCAGGGTGATGAAAGCCTGAAAGAAGGAAACAGGGCGTTTATTCACGCGAAGAATCCGGAAAAGCGGTTCACGGCCCGGAAATACCATCATCAGCGGATGGGAACATCAACGGACAAGGGAGAAAAAAGATGGAAGTGCGCAGACTGACGGAACAGGAACACTTTGAAGCAAACCTGATCTCCCATGTGGCGTTTCACATGCGGATGGAAGACCCGGAGAAAGCGAAGGAAGAAAGCAGAAAGCTGACGACCGAAGACTGGGGCGCGTTCAGCGGGGACGGCCGGATCATGGCCCGGATCCTGAACCACCGCTTTGACAGCATGCTGGACGGGCAGGTCATCGCCAACGGCGGGATCGGCGGCGTATCCACCCTGCCGGAGTACCGGAACACCGGCGCGATCCGGAGGATCTTTGAGAAACTGATCCCGGAGGCCTTCAGGAACGGGGAGGTCATCTCCACGCTGTATCCCTTCAACCACGCGTTCTACCGCAAATTCGGCTATGAGACCGTGTGCTGGCGGCACGAGTATGAGTTCGCCCCTTCCGTGCTGAGCGGGTACCGGTTTGACGGAACGGCGGAACTGTGGAAGCCCGGGGATCCGGTGGGAGAATACACCGCGCTGTACAACAGGTTTGCCGCCGGGTTCAATCTGGCGATACGCCGGGACGACAGGCGGATGCTGGAGGAGCACCTGAAGGGTGAGTATTACAGGGACCGGAAATTCGGCTACATGCTGCGGGAGAACGGAACGCCGGTGGCCTATCTGATCTTCCAGGATGTCCGGCACGATCCGGCGGCGATCCTCTCCGTGCGGGACCTGGCCTGGGACGGCCGGGCGGGATTCAACGCGCTGCTCGGATTCCTGGGCCGCTTTACCGCGGACTACGGTACGATCAGAATGTTTCTGCCCTCCAGCCTGCAGCTGTTCTCCTTCATCCGGAGCCCCCAGGCCTATGATATCGAGCAGACCGTAACCCAGAGCTACATGATCCGCCCGATCAACGTGCGGAAGCTGCTGGAGCTGATCAGGAAACCGGATGACAGCGACTTTGTCATCCGGATCGGGAATGATCCGTACATTGAGGAGAACAACGGAACCTGGGAGGTCCGCGGCGGCAGCGCCGAGCTGACGGACAGGGCGCCGGATCTGACGGTTTCCATTCAGGCGTTCGGCCAGATGGCGGCCGGCGGCGTGAGCCTGGAGGAGGCGGCGTACCGGCCGGACGTGACGGTGCACGGCAATACGGAAGTGCTGGAGAAAGTGTTTGTCCGCAAGCCTGTTTTGGTGGAGGATCAGTTCTGAGGAAGGCAGGCCGGGATTATGAATGTGTTTGAGAAAGTGTATGAGGCGGTCAAACTGATTCCGGAGGGCCGGGTGGCGACATACGGACAGATCGCGCGGGAGATCGGGAATCCGCGGCTTTCCCGCGTTGTGGGATACGCGCTGCATGTGAATCCGCAGCCCGGCGTTATTCCCTGCCATCGGGTGGTGAAGCGCGACGGGGAAGTCTCCAGGGCGTTTGCCTTCGGCGGCGCGGAATTGCAGGCGGCGCTGCTGCGGGCGGAGGGCGTCGGGTTTCTCGACGCCACGCATGTTGACATGGCGCGCTTCTGCGTGGACTGGGGAACACAGGGGGACGGTCCTTTTGGGTTGACGGGACGGCCTCCCGCATGACAGGACGTCCCCCTGTGTTCCCGCAAAATATCCGCTTTTATTTTTCTCATCCTGTCCTTTATTCCTCCGGAGTTCTCCGCTACAATACGCACATGGTCAGGGAAATGAGTCCCGGACCGAAAGACCGTCCGAATGAATCTGAAAGCGAGGGCTGAAACAATGATCGGGCTGGTATTTGGTGTCCTGTCCGCGGCGTATGGAGTTGCCATGGTGCTGCACGTTGCAGCCGTCATCGTCCGCGAGGTGATCTCCGGACTTGGCGCTTTCGGCACTTCCGCCTTTTCGATCGGGGGCGTCCTGCTCGGTGCTGCGGCCGGCCTGGCTCTTTATTATATCCGCAGCCACAGGAAGAAGGAGGAATAAAAAATGTCCAGGATCATGTCCATTGCGGCCGGACTGGCCGTCGGTTATTTTCTGTATCAGTATCTGACCAGCAGCACAAGGATGAAGGTGACAGGCCGGATCCACAAGAGCTCCCGGGATAAGAAGATCGCCGGGGTCTGCGGCGGCATCGCGGAGTGGCTGGGCGTGGATCCCACGATCATCCGGATTGCCTGGGCGCTGCTGGCCTTCGGCTGGGGCACGGGCGTACTGATTTACTTCATCTGCGCGATTGCGCTGCCTGAGGAGTAAAACAGAGGAGTAAAACAACAAGCGGGAGCCCCAGAACAAAAGACCTCCCCGTCCTCTTCGATGAGAAGAGGGCGGGGAGGTCTTTTTTGTATACAAGGCTGGCTGCCAACAGAAAAGGATCATTTCCATGTGCGCATGTTGGCAAAAACGCAAAAGGACCGTCCCCTGTGTTCCCCCCCGCGTTTTCAACGGGGTTGAAGTTTGGGCGGGCTTTATGGTATACTCGAGGGACTGCTTCGGAAAGGATCAGGTGAGACGCCATGGAACGGAATTACGACCCAAAGGTCATTGAGCCCAAGTGGCAAAAGTACTGGGAGGAGCATCAGACCTTCCGCACGGATGTATGGGACTTTTCCCGGCCGAAATTCTACGCGCTGGACATGTTCCCCTATCCCAGCGGCGTGGGCCTGCACGCGGGCCATCCCGAGGGATACACGGCGACGGACATCGTCAGCCGGATGAAGCGGATGCAGGGATACAACGTGCTCCATCCCATGGGGTACGACAGCTTCGGCCTGCCGGCGGAACAGTACGCCATCAGCACGGGAAACCATCCGGGCGGCTTCACCGAGAAGAATATCAAGACCTTCAGCGGCCAGCTGCGGGAGCTGGGCTTCGACTATGACTGGTCCAAGACGATCGCCACCAGCGATCCGGAGTTCTACCGGTGGACCCAGTGGATCTTCAAGCAGCTGTTCCTGGACGGATACGCCCAGTACATCGACATGCCTGTGAACTGGTGCGAGGAGCTGGGCACCGTGCTTTCCAACGACGAGGTGATCGACGGGAAGAGCGAGCGCGGCGGATATCCGGTGATCCGGAAGAACATGAAGCAGTGGGTGATCAACCAGCCCGCCTTCGCGGAAAAGCTGCTGGAGGGCCTGGAGGAGATCGACTGGCCGGAGAGCACGAAGGACATGCAGCGCCACTGGATCGGGAAGTCCGAGGGCGTCGAGGTCCGGTTCCAGATCGTGGGCGGCGGGGAATTCAGCATCTTCACCACCTGCATCGAAACCATCTTCGGCATCACTTTCATGGTGCTGGCCCCGGACGGGCAGCTGGTTCAGGATCTGATGCCCCGGATCAAGAACCAGGAAGAGGTCCGGGCGTATATCGAGGAAACCCGGAAGAAGAACGACATGGACCGGACGGAGCTCAACAAGGGCAAGAGCGGATGCCGTCTGGAGGGCGTCAAGTGCATCAATCCCATCAACGGGAAGGAAGCGGAGCTGTTCATCGGCGACTTTGTCCTGGCCAGCTACGGCACCGGCGCGGTCATGGCCGTGCCCAGCCATGACCAGCGGGACTTTGAGTACGCCGTGGCCCACAACATCCCCATGATCCAGGTCATCGCCGGCGGGGACTGCACCGAGCACGCCTTCGAGAAGGGCGACTATCTGGGCAAGGGATGCCGGCTGATGAACTCCGGGGAATTTGACGGGCTGACCGTCGAGGAAGCCAAGGAAGCCATCACCGCGAAGCTGGAGAAGATGGGCGTCGCGAAGCGGACGGTCAACTACCACTTCCGGGAATGGATCTTTGCCCGGCAGCGGTACTGGGGCGAGCCTGTGCCGATCGTTCATACCGAGGACGGAAAGCTCTATCCCCTGCCGGACGAGGAGCTGCCGCTGGTGCTGCCGGAGCTGGAGGACTACAGGAGCAAGAACGGCAAGGCCCCGCTGGAGAACGCGACGGAATGGAAGCAGTATGACCGGAACGGCGTGAAGGGCGTCCGGGAGACCTCCACCATGCCCGGATCCGCGGGATCCAGCTGGTACTATATGCGGTACATCGATCCCCACAACGACAAGGCCCTGGCCGATCCGGAGCTGCTGAAGCACTGGCTGCCCGTGGACCTGTATATCGGCGGACCGGAGCACGCGGTGGGCCACCTGATTTACAGCCGGATCTGGAACCGGTACCTGTACGACAAGGGGATCAGCCCCGTGAAGGAGCCCTTCCGCAAGCTGGTGCATCAGGGGATGATCCTGGGCGAGAACGGCATCAAGATGGGCAAGCGGTTCCCGGAATTCGTGGTGAATCCCAGCGACATCGTCCGGGACTACGGCGCCGACACCCTGCGGCTGTACGAGATGTTCATGGGGCCGCTGGAAGTCTCCAAGCCCTGGAGCAAGCAGGGCGTCGAAGGCGCGCGGAAGTTCCTGAACCGGGTCTGGACCTTCTTCACGAAGGAGGAGAACCTGACCGCGGAGAACGACGGCGCGCTGGACAAGGTCTATCACCAGACGGTCCGGAAGATCACCCAGGACTATGAAAACCTGGGATTCAACACGGCCATCAGCCAGATGATGATCTTCGTCAACGCCTGCTACAAGAACGGAACCTGCCCGAAGGAATACGCGGAAAGCTTCGTGAAGATGCTCTCCTGCGTCTGCCCCCATATCGGCGAGGAGATGTGGCAGATCCTGGGCCACGGGGAAAGCATCGCCCGGGAGCCCTGGCCGGCCTGGGACGAGGAGAAGATGAAGGAGGATATCATCCAGATCCCCGTGCAGGTCAACGGAAAGGTCCGGGCAACGGTGGACATCGGGGTGGATGAGGATCAGGCCTCCGTGCTGGAGAAGGCCCACGGGATGAAGAACGTGCAGGCTGCCATGAGCGGAAAGACCGTGGTCAAGGAAATCTACGTCAAGGGACGGATTGTCAACATCGTTGTGAAGTAAGAAACGGCGAAACACGCAGCGCTGTGAAATACGTATCGCTGTGAATTGAGTAACACTGTGAAACAAGCAACGCCGTGAAATGAGAAAACGGAGGAAGGCCGGGAATCCCGGGAGCGGAGAAAGATGAAAAAAGCGCTGGTGATCGGAGGAGGTCCGGCGGGACTGACCGCGGCCTATGAGCTGCTGAAACAATCGGATGAATATGAGGTGACCGTGCTGGAGGAGGGCCCCCAGGTGGGCGGCATCTCCCGGACGGTGAACTATCATGGAAACCGGATGGACATGGGCGGGCACCGCTTCTTCTCCAAGGTTCCGGAGGTCAACGAATGGTGGGAGCGGATGCTGCCCACCCAGGGCGCCCTGCCCTGGGACGACCGGGTGCTGGGGCGCACCTCCCAGACGAAGGAGGGGGGGCCGGATCCGGAGAAGACGGACCGGGTCATGCTGCGGCGGAACCGGCTGAGCCGGATTTTCTTCAAGGAAAAGTTCTTCGACTATCCGATCTCCCTGAAGTTTGAGACGATCCGGAACATGGGCTTCGGCACCACGGTGGCGGTGGGCTTTTCCTACCTGAAGACCCTGTTTCACAAGCGGAAGGAGAAATCCCTGGAGGATTTCTACATCAACCGCTTCGGGAAGAAGCTGTACTCCATGTTCTTCGAGCACTACACGGAGAACCTGTGGGGGCGGCATCCCAGCGAGATTGACCCCTCCTGGGGCGCCCAGCGGGTCAAGGGGCTGAGCATCCGGGCCATCCTGAAGGACATCTTCGGGAAGATCTTCCATGTGAAGAACCGGAAGGTGGAGACCTCGCTGATCGAGGAATTCTCCTATCCGAAGCTGGGGCCGGGGCAGCTGTGGGAGCTGACGGCGGAAGAGATCGAAAAGAAGGGCGGCCGGGTGCTGCTGAACACCGAAGCCGCCGGGCTGATCCGGGAAGGAAACCGGATCACGGGGGTGAAGGTGATCCGGGACGGGGCGGAAAGCGTTATGCCCGCGGACTGCGTCATCTCCTCCATGCCGCTGAAGGACCTGGTGCATGGGATGAACGACGTGCCGGAGAACATCCGGGAGATTGCGGAAGGGCTGCCGTACCGGGACTATATGACCGTTGGCGTGCTGGTTCCCCGGCTGCTGCTGGAGAACAGGACGAAGACGAAGACGGTGGGAAACATCGTGCCGGACAACTGGGTCTATGTCCACGACCGGCACGTGACGATGGGCCGGTTCCAGATCTACAACAACTGGTCCCCCTACATGGTGAAGGACCTGGAGCACACGGTCTGGGTCGGGCTCGAGTACTTCTGCAACGAGGGCGACGAGCTCTGGTCCATGAAGGATGAGGACTTCGGCCGGATGGGCATCCGGGAGATGGTGGCCCTGGGGATGATCGAAAAGGAAGAGGACGCCATCGACTTCCACGTGGAGCGGGTCAGGAAGGCCTATCCCGCCTATTTCGACACCTACGACCGGATCGGGGAGCTGCGGGACTGGCTGGACACGGTGGAAAACCTGTACTGCGTCGGCCGGAACGGGCAGCACCGGTACAACAATATTGACCACAGCATGTGCACCTCCTTTGAGGCGGTGAAGAACATTCTCAGCGGCGAGAAGAAGAAGGACAACATCTGGAGCGTGAACACGGAGCAGGAGTACCACGAGGTGGGCAAGTCCTGAGGGTGAGCACGGACAGGAGCGCCTCGGGCAAGTCCTGAGGAAGCGGAACAAAGAAATCGGGAGAATAAGATGGGAATCAGAGTCAGCAGCTTTATGGGTAAATTCGGGTTCTGGGCGCGGGTAAAGTTTCCGCGGCTGGCCGGGGAAGCGTATCTGAAGATGCAGTTCATCACCCGGCGGAAGATGCAGAAGAAATACACGGATTTCTTCCTGAGCCAGAAGGAAGCGCCCATGCCCAACGTGGTCAACATCGAGACCATCAACCGGTGCAACTCCACCTGCGCCTTCTGCACGGCGAACATCCACGCGGAGAAGCGGCCCTTCATGCTGATGGAGATGGATCTGTACAAGTCCATCATCGACCAGCTGGCGGACTGGGGATACAAGGGGCACCTGACCCTCTACGGAAACAACGAGCCCCTGCTGGACAAGCGGATCGTGGAGCTGCACAAATACGCCCGGGAGAAGCTGCCGGACTGCTACATCTTCATGTCCACCAACGGGCTGATCCTGAACATGGAAAAGCTGAAGGCGCTGCAGCCCTATCTGGACCAGCTGATTATCAACAACTACGCCAACAGCTACAAGCTGCACAAGAACATCCAGCAGATCCACGACTACGCCCAGGCCCATCCGGATGAGTTCAAGGATATCGACATCGTGATCCAGATGCGCTATCTGCAGGAGGTGCTGACCAACCGGGCCGGATCCGCGCCGAACAAGAAGGCCACGGAAAAGGTGGTGAAGGAAACCTGCCTCCTGCCCTTCACGGACATGTGGATCATGCCCAACGGCAAGGTGGGGCTTTGCTGCTGCGACAACTACGAGGTGACGGACTTCGGCGACCTGCACACCATGACGGTGCAGGAATGCTGGGACAACCCGAAGCTGCGGAAGATGCGGGAGGCGGTGGCCCAGGGCCGGCAGAACTACGCCTTCTGCAAGCACTGCGACTTTATCGACGCCGGGTTCCGGATGGCCCTGGTCCGGAACATCCTGGCCGGAAACCAGGAGAGCGCGAACCGGCTGGGCGGGGACGAGAAAAACCGGCTGAAGGACCGGAGATAACGGAGAGAGCGGGGACCGCTCCGGCCGGGAAGCCGGCGGAAGGTTTCCGGAGGAGAACGGGGCGGGAGGAAGAACATGCCATCCTTAAGCGGATACAAGGCGGAGCTGGACTACAGCTACGCCCCGGGCTTTTTTCCGGCCCTGGAATGCCTGACCGCCCGGCCGGACAAGGCGCGCCGGGTGCTGATCAGCACCGGGGCGGCGGGCCGGGAAGGAACGGAAAAGCTGACGGCCCTGGCCCGGGAGATCGGGATCCGGGTTGAGACGGCGGACCGGGTGCTGAGCCGGATCAGCGGCAAGGAGAACTGCCACGCGGCGGCGGTTTTCGCGAAGTTTGAGGACCGGCTGGATCCGGAATGCCCCCATGTGGTGCTGCACCAGCCCGGCGACAGCGGCAACGCGGGCACGATCCTGCGGACGGCCCTGGGGCTGGGGGTCCGGGACCTGGCGATGATCCGCCCCTGCGTGGACCTCTTCGATCCCCGGACCGTCCGGGCCAGCATGGGAAGCCTGTTCCGGATGCGGGTCCGGGTTTACGACAGCTTTGAGACCTACCGGCAGGAGATGGGGGAGCGGGCCTACTACCCCTTCATGCTGGACGCCTCCGTGCCGCTGGGGGAGGCTTTGCGGGACGGGGTTCCGCGGCGGCGGACGCTGATCTTCGGCAACGAGGGCCGGGGGCTTCCGCCGGAATTCGCGAAGGTGGGCCGGCCGGTCCGGATTCCCAGCAATGACCAGGTGGACTCCCTGAACCTGGCCATCGCTGCGGGGATCGGCATCTATGCCTTCCTTGACAAAGAAACCGGCGGGGCATAAACTGAAGGATACGGCGCAAGGCCCCGGATGCCCGGGAGCCGGGGCGCCGGGGAAGAGCGCGGATGATCGTTACGGTTGTTTCCGTGGGGAAGCTGAAGGAGAAGCCCTACCGCCAGATGGCGGACGAATACCTGAAGCGGCTGAGCCGGTTCGGACGCTACGAGGAGGCGGAGATCCCGGATCTGCCGGAGCGGGACGGCGCCTCCCCCGCGGAGGAAGCCGCCATCCGCAGGCGGGAAGGGGAAGCGATTCTCCAGCGGATCCGCCCCGGGGACAGGGTGATCGCCCTGACCATTCCCGGAAAGCAGCTGTCCAGCCCGGAGCTGGCCGATGAGATCCGGGAGGCGAAGAACCGGGGAACGGCGCGGATGGTTTTTGTGATCGGCGGGAGCCTGGGGCTGGGGGAAAACGTGCTGGCCCGGGCGGACGGCGAGATGAGCATGAGCCGGATGACTTTTCCGCACCAGCTGGCAAAGGTGATGCTGCTGGAGCAGCTGTACCGGGCGGAGAAGATCAACGCCGGAGAAAGGTATCACAAATAGGATGAAAAGGATCGCGAGCATTGTCCTGGCCCTGGCGCTGATTCTGGTGACGGCGGTTGTCGGAACGGTTTCCGCCGGAGGCTTCCCGGCTCCGGGAAATCCGGAGCTTTCACGTTACGCCGCCCCGGCGGGCGGGGCGGAAGGAGCCTCGGGATGGGCCGCGGCCCCGGGGGACGCGGACGGAGAGACGCCGGAGCGGCCGGGCGGGGACCTGCAGGCCAGGAGCCGGAAGAAGCGGAACACGGCTACGCCGAAGCCCGCGGCGGAAACGACGCCGAAACCCGGGAAGGGGACCGGCGGGGAGAAGGGAACCCAGGGCGCCGGGGGGAAAGGGCCCACGGCCACGCCCGTGCCCGAGGGGCCGATCATCGATCCCCGGAGCATCGCGGACTACCTGTTCTCCCATGACATGAAGCTGCCGGAGAACTTCATCACCAAGAGGGAAGCCAGAGCCCTGGGATGGGACAGTTCCCGCAACTACGTCAGCGACGTGGCGCCGGGAAAGAGCATCGGCGGGGACTACTTCGGCAACTATCAGGGAAAGCTGCCCATCGTGAAGGGCGTCAGCTATTACGAGGCAGACTGCAACTACACCCGCGGAAAGCGGCGGGCGGAACGGATCATCTTTTCCACCGACGGGCGGGTCTGGGTGACCCGGGATCACTACGAAACCTTTGAGGAGCTGTTTCCGACGGGGCAGAGCTCCGGCGGGAAATAACGCCCGGCGGCGGATAACACCCGGCCGGGGGAAAACAACGCCCGGCGGCGGAGACGGATCCCCGGCGGGATGAAATGACGGAAGAAAGACGGAGAGGAGGGCGGAGACATGAAGAAGCAGACCTGGATCAAATACCTTCTGCTGGCCGGCGGGCTGGGGCTCTGCCTGACCCTTTCCGGATGCTACATCGCGCCGGACGACATCAGCGGAAACGAATATCCGACCTCCGGCGGGAACCTGGTTTTCCAGACGCTGGCGCCGACGGCCACCGTGGAGGTGACGCCGGACACCATCGCCATTGAGACGCAGAACCTTTTCGGCAATCCCGGCCAGGGCGTGATCACGGTCACCGGATCCGGGACCCAGGAGACGCCCGTTCCCACGCCCACCCAGGCCAGCGGATGGAGCGGATGGGGCACGGTGACGGTGACGACGAATCCCCCGGAGGGGATTACCGCGAACCCGGCGGAAACCGCGCCGACGGTCACGAATCAGGGGCCGGTTTCCCTGGTGACCAGAACGCCGGCGCCGGGACAGACGGAGGGCGGGACGGCGGCCCCGACCCCGACGCCGAAGCCCGCCATCCAGGTGGTGACGGCGCCGCCGGCCACGCCGACCCCGACCCCGAAGAGCCTGCAGCGCGGATTCACGAACTCCGAAGAGGTCCGGAAGCTGCAGCGGCGGCTGAAGGAGCTGGGATGGTATACGGGATCCGCGGACGGGGATTTCGGCCCCGCCACGGAGGCGGCCGTCAAGGCCTTCCAGAAGGCGAACGGGCTGACCGCGGACGGCAAGGCGGGGGAGAAGACCCTGCAGAAGCTGAACTCCACCGTCAGCAAGCGGGAGGCCAACGCCACGCCAAAGCCCACCGCCAAGGCCACCTCCCGGCCGACGGCCACGCCGAAGCCCACGAAGAAAGTGACGGCTACGCCCCGGCCCACGGCGACCCCGAACCTGAGCAGGGAATACTACCTGCAGGCGGGGGCCAGCGGACAGAAGGTGCGGACGCTGCAGAACCGGCTGATCCAGCTGGGATATCTGGGCGGGAAGGCCACCGGCACCTATGACGAGGCGACGGAAGCCGCGGTGCGGGCCTTCCAGAAAAAGACCAAGGGCCTGTGGGAGGACGGCGTGGCCGGTCCGGACACGCTGCGGGCGCTGTATTCCGACAGCGCGGCCCGGGTATCCTCCCCCGCGGCCAGCACCGGGGAAACCCTGGAGAAGGGCAGCGAGGGCGACGAGGTCCGGGCGCTGCAGCGGCGGCTGAAGGAGCTGGGATACCTGACGGGGGCGGTGGACGGAAGCTACGGAATCGCCACGGAGGCGGCGGTCATCGCCTTCCAGCAGCGCAACGGACTGACCGCGGACGGAAAGGCCGGCACGGCGACGCTGAACAGGCTCTACGGCGACGACGCCGTCAAAAACGGCGGATCTCCCGTGGATACCTCGGCGAGAATCCAGAGCACCGCCTCCACCGGAGTCAACACCTCGGACATTTCCTCCACGGGATACGTCACGCTGGAGGAGGGCACCCGGGGCGAGACGGTCCGGAGGCTGCAGGAGCGGCTGAAGAAGCTGGGATACTACAACGGCGCGGTGGACGGCAGCTTCGGCGAAGGCACCGCGGCGGCGGTCATGGCCTTCCAGCTGCGGAACAACCTGACCGTGGACGGAAAGGCGGGCCCCGCCACCCAGCGGGCGCTGTACGGGGACGCCGCGGCCATCTCCTACTCCGCGCTGCGGGAGGGGGAGGAAGGCAGCGCCGTGCGGAACCTGCAGTACACCCTGTACGAGCTGGGATACTACGACGGAAAGATCGACGGAAGCTACGGCGCCACCACGGCGGACGCGGTACGGGCTTTCCAGATTCAGAACAAGCTGAGCCCGGTGGACGGGGTCGCGGGCAGCGCCACGCTGGCCAGGCTCTACTCGCCGGACGCGCTGGCGGCCACCGCGGCGGCGGTGGACTACGACACCGCCCG
The DNA here is from genome assembly GCA_947166205.1 of uncultured Clostridia bacterium. The sequence goes on along the minus strand of CAMVDI010000002.1, from coordinate 3,337 downwards.
GCCCGGGGACCGGGGGGAACTGGTGGTTGAGATCCAGGACTGCCTGGTTCAGGCGGGATATCTGGAATCCATCACGGGAACCTATGACGACGCCACGGAGGCGGCGGTCAGGGCCTTCCAGCGGGACAACGGGCTGACGGCGGACGGGGTGGCCGGCGGAAAAACGCTGGTGATCCTCTTCGGATACTGAGCGGGGCGCGGCCTGACGGGGGACGGGGCACCGGCGGAAGGGCGCCGGCGGTTCTCTCCGGAATCTGAGGGGCAGGCCCCGCAGCACGGAAAGATCAGGAAAACGGACAATGAGGTGAGAAAAGAATGTCAGAATGCACACATGACTGCTCCACCTGCGGGCAGAGCTGTTCCAGCCGGACCCAGGAGAGCCTGCTGGCGCCGCTGAACGCCCACAGCAAGGTCAAAAAGGTGATCGCGGTGGTCAGCGGCAAGGGCGGCGTGGGAAAAAGCCTGGTGACCGGGCTGATGGCCGTGCTGGCCCGCCGGAACGGATTCAGCACAGCGATCCTGGACGGGGACATCACCGGGCCCAGCATCCCGAAGATGTTCGGGGTGCGGGATCCCGCCATGGGCAGCGAGGAGGGGATCCTGCCGGCGGAGAGCCGGACGGGCATTAAAATGATGAGCGTCAACCTGCTGCTGGAGAACGACACGGATCCCGTGGTCTGGCGGGGAAGTCTGATCAGCGGGACGGTGAAGCAGTTCTGGACCGACGTGGTCTGGGGCGAGGTGGACTACATGTTTGTGGACATGCCTCCGGGAACCGGGGACGTGCCGCTGACCGTTTTCCAGAGCCTGCCGGTGGACGGCATTCTGATCGTCACAAGCCCCCAGGAGCTGGTGGGCATGATCGTGGAGAAGGCGGTCAACATGGCGAAGATGATGAACATCCCCGTGCTGGGCATCATCGAGAACATGAGCTGGATCGCCTGCCCGGACTGCGGAAAGAAGCTCTATCCCTTCGGGGAAAGCAAAACCCTGCGGATCGCCCAGGAGCACTCCCTGCCCCTGCTGGCCCAGATCCCGATGGATCCGGCCCTGGCCCGGGAATGCGATACCGGCGTGATCGAGCTGTTCAACGAGGACTGGATGGACGGGGCGCTGGCGGCGGTGGAGAACTGCCCGAACAGAAGGATCGGATAAAGGCGCGCCAGGGGGCCGGCGGGAGCCGGCGCCCCGGCGCCGATGAAAACCGGGTGAACCGCGAGAGGCTTCGGAGAGGAGGGACTGGATGGCCAGGACGAAAAACAGACAGACCGACCAGCTGATCCGGCCCCGGGGCCGGAACGCGGCGGAGCCCAGAAAGAGCCAGGAGGAGAAGCGGGCCCGGCAGATCCGCAGCTGGATCATCCTGGTGGCCGCGGCGGTGGCCCTGCTGATCGGCTACCGTTTCCTGCGGGGGCGGGGCCCGGCGGAGAACGGGGCGGTGCGCATGCCCTGCTACGCCAGCCAGGAAGTGACCCCCTTCGGGGACAGCGTCCTGTACTACGACGGGGTGAACCTGCACTGCCTGTCCTCGACGGGAACCATCCGGTGGAGCTTCCCGGCGGGGCCGGAGGCCTCCTTTTACGCGGGGCCGCGGCATATCGCCATCTGGAGCGGGATGCAGATGTACCTGGTGGATCAGAACGGAAACGCCACCTATAACGAAACCATGGAGGGAACGGTCCAGTTTGTCCGGGTCGGGGAACGCTACTGCGCGGCGGTGGTCGGACCGGACATGGAATCCAAGCTTCTGATCAAGGACCTGCGGGGCGCCCAGATCGACGCGGAGCAGGAAGCCTACTCCGGGCTGATGATCCTGGATACCGGGTTTTTCGGGGACCAGGGCGAATACCTCTGGACCCTGAGCCTGGATGTTTTCGGCACCGCGCCGAACACCATCCTGAACACCTTCCAGGTGGGCAAGATGAACACCGGCGAGGTGGGGCTGGGGGAATCCCTGACCTACGGGATCGTCTATGAGAACGCGAAGCTTCGGGTTTTCAACACCCAGCAGTGCTACTCCTACGACTACAAATGCGTCCAGGACACCAACGCCACCATGCTGGTCTACGGATGGAAGCTGATCGACTACGAGATTCCCGAGCGGGGTTCCGCCAAGATGCTGATGGCCCGGACCAGCCAGACCAGCGGCGTCCAGTCCATCCGGGAGCTCCGGGTGCTGGAGGGCAGCCGGGACAAGCGGTACACGGTGCCCTCGGCCTGCGTCGGGGCCTGCATCTGGCGGGGCAATATCTACGCCTTCAGCGAGGAATACCTGTACCGGGCGGACGTGAACAGCCAGCGGTTTTTCGTCAGCGGGATGCCCGTGCCGGAGAACGAGAAGATCACGGCCTTCTTCGGCGTGACGAAGGACGGCCGGGCCCTGGTGGCTTCCGGGGAGACGGTTTATTCCCTGAGCCTGCCCCGGTAGGCGGGCGCCGGCCCCACGGAACTGATTCAATCGCCTAACATACTGAAACGAGAAGGAGAGACGGACCTATGGCCAAGGACAAGCAGGAATTTGTGACCCATATCACCCCCCGGAGTGAGGATTTTTCCCAGTGGTACACGGACGTGATCAAACAGACGGAGCTGTGTGACTACGCGCCGGTGCGGGGCTGCATGATCATCCGGCCCTACGGATACGCGATCTGGGAGCGGATTCAGGCGGAGATGGATGTCCGGTTCAAGGAGACCGGCGCCCAGAACGTTTACTTTCCCATGCTGATTCCGGAAAGCCTGCTGCTGAAGGAGGCGGAGCACGTGGAGGGCTTCGCGCCGGAGGTGGCCTGGGTCACCCAGGGGGGCGGCGAACAGCTGCAGGAGCGGCTGGCGGTGCGGCCCACCAGCGAAACCATCTTCTGCACCATGTATTCCAAGTGGGTGCAGACCTGGCGGGATCTGCCCATGATGTACAACCAGTGGTGCTCCGTCATGCGGTGGGAAAAGGCCACGCGCCCCTTCCTGCGGACCAGCGAGTTCCTGTGGCAGGAGGGCCACACCATCCACGCCACCGCGGAGGAGGCGGAGGAGGAGACCCTGCGGATGCTGGAGGTCTACCGGGAGGTGGCCGAAAACGTGCTGGCGCTGCCGGTGTACGTGGGCCGGAAGAGCGACAAGGAGAAGTTCGCCGGCGCCCGCGCCACCTACTCCATGGAAGCCATGATGCAGGACGGCAAGGCCCTGCAGGCGGGCACCAGCCACAACTTCGGCACCAACTTCGCCGAGGCCTACAACATCCAGTACCAGAGCAAGGAAGGGAAGCTGGAATACGTCCACGAGACCTCCTGGGGCGTCAGCACCCGGCTGATCGGCGCCATCATCATGACCCACGGGGACG
>CAMVDI010000001.1 GCA_947166205.1 uncultured Clostridia bacterium | reverse complement strand
GTTCAATGTGCTGCTGCAGGTGCTGGACGACGGCCGGATCACCGACAGCCAGGGCCGCACGGTGGATTTCAAGAACACCATTCTGATCATGACCAGCAACCTGGGCAGCGAGCATATCCTGGAGGGCATTCAGGACGGAGCGATCACCGAGGAAGCCCGCTCCCGCGTGGACCGGCTGCTGAAGACCCATTTCCGTCCGGAATTCCTGAACCGGATTGATGAAATCGTGTACTACAAGCCCCTGACCCGGACGGAGATCGCGGCCATCGTGGAGCTGATGGTGAAAAACCTGAATGCCCGGATGGCGGAGAAGCGGCTGAGCGTGAAGCTGACGGACCGGGCGATGGAGGCCGTCATTGACCGGGGATTTGACCCCGTGTTCGGCGCGAGACCCCTGAAGCGGTACCTCCAGAGCAAGGTGGAAACCCTGATCGCCCGCCGGATCATCCGCGGGGACGTGGATCCCGGCGCGGTGCTCACGGTGGATCTGAACGAAAGCGGAGACTTTGAGATCCGCTGAGCGGGAAAACAGGACAGAAAACAGCCCCGGGCGCGGAGCGCCCGGGGCGTCTTTCTGTCTTTATTTATTTCTTCTTCAGCATCTTCCGGACGGTGAAGACCGCCAGGGCGATGACGTTCCAATGTAATCTTCGAATGCTTTTTTCCCGGAAGGATTATAACCCGGAACGATCGAATTATTAGAGATCGGAACCTTTGTACAAAACAGAAAGCGGACGAAGGAGGAGCGCGGCATGCATCCCTACGAGGCAGGAAAATGGCGGGAGAAGATCGATGAAGTGATTGAAAGGGGTCCCTACAGCGACACCTGGGCATCCCTGACGCGTCATGAGACGCCCCAGTGGTTCCGGGACGCGAAATTCGGCATTTTCATCCACTGGGGCGTTTACAGCGTACCCGCCTATGACAACGAGTGGTACCCCCGGAACATGTATATTCCCGGCTCCAGGGCCTTCACCCATCACGCGGAGACCTGGGGACCCCAGGACCGGTTCGGGTACAAGGATTTTATCCCCCTGTTCCGGGCCGAAAAGTTTGACCCCGCCGCCTGGTGCGCCCTGTTCCGCCGGGCCGGCGCCCGCTACGTGGTGCCGGTGGCGGAGCATCACGACGGATTCCAGATGTACCGCAGCGAGCTGTCCGGATGGAACGCGGCGGAGATGGGCCCGAAGCGGGATCTGATCGGGGAGCTGACGGAGGAGATCCGGAAGGAGGGAATGGTGAACTGCGCCTCCACCCACCGGATTGAGCACTGGTTTTTCCTGAGCCACGGCCGGGATTATGAGTCGGACGTGAAGGAAAGCGCGGATGACCGGACCCATCTGTACTGGCCGTCCATGCCGGTGCCGGATGAGGAGATCGGCGGAAACTACGACGCCGGGCCGGAACCCACCGCGGAATACCTGGAGGACTGGATGTTCCGGACGGTGGAGATTATCGACCGCTTCCGGCCGAAACAGCTGTATTTTGACTGGTGGATCATGCACCGGAAGGCCCGCCCCTATCTGCGGAAGATCGCCGCCTACTACTATAACCGGGCGGCGGAATGGGGCGAAGAGGTGATGCTCATCAACAAGATGGGGGCCTTCGCCTTCGGCGCGGCGACCCGGGACATGGAGCGGGGCGGCCTGCGGACGGCGCCGCCGGAACCCTGGCAGACGGATACCGCCGCGGCCCGGAACTCCTGGTGCTATACAACGGAAAACGTGTACAAGTCCCCGGAGAGCATCCTGCGGGACCTGACGGATGCGGTGGCCAAGAACGGCTGCATGCTGCTGAACGTGGGCCCGAAGGCGGACGGAACCTTCTCCGACGAGGATGTACGGATCCTGGAAGGCATCGGGGACTGGCTCCGGATCAACGGGGAGGCGATCTACGGAAGCCGGCCCTTCATGATCCAGGAGGAGGGCCCCACGGAGCCGGCCACCGGGGCCTTCAGCGATACGAAGGACACGCCCTACACCTCCCGGGATTTCCGGTTCACCGAAAACAACGGAAACCTGTACGCCATCGCGATGAAGGGATCGGAGGACGGGCGGTATCTGGTGCGCTGCCTCGGAAACCGGGGGAAGGAGAACAGTCAGTCCACGCCCAACGTGATCCTGGAGAAGGCGGAGGCGCTGGATCCGGCCCATCGGGTGCTGTCCTTCCGCCAGACGGCGGAGGGGCTGGAGATCCGGACGGAAGGGAAGGGATCGGAAGCTCCCGTGGCTTTCCGGCTGACCCTGATCTGATCCGGCAGGGCTGAAAAACCGGCGACGCGGGCCGCCCCGGGGCGGCCCGTGTTCAGAGTCCGACGGCGGGGAACCCGCCGCGGGGAGGAGGCTGGAACCCATGAAAAGACTGTCTGCGATGATGCTGATCCTGTGCTGCGCGCTGCCGCTTCTCCTCCCGGCCCGGGGAGGGGCGGAGGCCGCGGAGCGGCGGGATATCGTGTTCTATGAGATTTTTCCCGGCTCCTTCTCCGACAGCGACGGGGACGGGACGGGGGACCTGAGGGGAATCCTGAACCGGCTGGACTACCTGAACGACGGGGATCCGGCCTCCGGGGCCAGCCTGGGGATCGAGGGCATCTGGCTGACGCCGGTGTTCGCTTCCCCCTCCTATCACAAATATGATGTGGCGGATTATTACGCGGTGGACCCGCGGTTCGGATCCATGGCGGACCTGGAAGCGCTGATCGCCGGATGCCACGCCCGGGGAATCAGCCTGATCCTGGATCTGCCCCTGAACCATACCAGCCGGACCCACCCCTGGTTCGACGCCTTCGTCCGGGCGAGGCAGAGCGGGGACGCGGAAAACGAATACTACGACTGGTACATCTGCCATGAGGGCGGATCGATCCCTGCGGGGCATACCTGCTATCCGATCCCGGGGACGGATCTGTGGTACGAGGGAAATTTCTCGCCGGACATGCCGGAGCTGAACTATGACAATGAGGCGGTCCGGCAGGCGGCCCTGGATATCGCCCGGTACTATCTGAATCTGGGGGCGGACGGATTCCGCTTTGACGCGGCCAAATATATCCATTTCGGGGACAACGCCCGTTCCGCGGCCTTCTGGGAGGCCTTCTGCGGGGAGCTGAGGGCTCTCCGGCCGGATATCCGGATGGTAGCGGAGGTCTGGGACAGCGATCCGGTGACGCTCCAGTACGCCGGGGCCGCGGACTGCTTCAATTTCACGCTGGCCGGGGCGGAAGGGCTGATCGCCGGCACCGCCGGCGCGGGAAACGTGAACAGGTACGCGGCCTATATGGAGGAGTATCTGGCGGCCGTCCGGGCGCACCGGGCGGAGGGGACGGTGGTGCCCTTCCTCTCCAATCACGACATGGACCGGGCGGCGGGCTTCCTGCCGGAGAGCAACGGCCGGATCCGGATGGCGGCGAATCTCTACCTGCTCGGGCCGGGCACTCCCTTCATCTATTACGGCGAGGAGATCGGAATGCGCGGGTCCCGGGGCGGCGCGAACACGGACGCCAACCGCCGGCTGGCCATGCGCTGGGGCGACGGGGACACGGTATCCGATCCGGAAGGGGCGGACTACGGAAAGCAGACGGAGGCCACCGTGGCCTCCATGGAGGCGGAGGAGAACAGCCTGCTGCACTATTACCGGAAGGTGATCGCCCTGCGGAAGGCGCATCCGGAGATCTCCCGGGGGGAATGCCGGGCCCTGCGCCTGCCGGACACGAAGGCGGGCGGCTTCCTGTTCTCCTGGGAAGGCCGGGACCTGGCGGTGGTGCACAACACGACCACCCGGGCGGCGGCGGTGGATCTCGCCGGGGACCCGCAGCTGGCCGGCGCCTGGCGGATCAGCGGATGGATCGGCCGGGGAGAGGCTTCCCTGGAGGGAACGGTGCTGACCCTCGGGAAGCAGACCACCGCCCTCCTGACCCGGGAGGAGTGAGAGGCGGGACCGGCATCCGTTTCTGTACGATTTTTCCGGCGCGGGCCGTGCCCGGCTTTCCGGGCGGGGATGGGACCGGAACCGGGCCGGAAAACTGCAGAATCCGGGCATAAAATTTGCACAGAATCCGGGCATAAATTTTGCCGGATTATGGACATTCATCCTGTTTTGTGCTATCATGCCGTGGAGGGAAGACAGATAGTTCCGGGGGTTTTCCACGGGCGTTTTATGCTGTTTTCGCCGTCCCGGCGGCATTCCGGGAACGCTCAGGCCGAAAGGCCGAAGGGGATCTTTCCCGGCCGGGCGGTTTCGTCCGCTGACGAAGCCGGAGGGCGGGGATCGTCCCGAAAAACAAATCGGAGGAGAGGAATACCATGGACAAGAAAAAACTCATTGCGATTCTCGCAGTGCTGGTTGTGGCGATCGTGGCGGTCGTTCTGATCGTGTCGAACAACAACAAGCCTGCGGAAACGCCCGCCGCCACTGAAGCGCCCGCCGAAGCGACCGAAGCGCCCGCGGAAGCCACTGAAGCGCCCGCGGAACCCACTGAGGCACCCACCGAAGCGCCTACCGAAGCGCCCACTGAAGCGCCCACCGAAGCGCCCGCCGAGGAGGCGACTGAAGCGCCTGCCGAAGCTCCCGCCGAGGAGCCTGCCGCGGGCTTCAGCGGAGAGGTCAAGATCTGGGTGGCGGAGAATGTGGTTGACTTCACCAAGGAACAGGTGGAAGCCTTCAAGGCCGCTCATCCCGAGTATGCCGGCATGACGGTTGTCGTCGAGCCCGTGGGCGAAGGCGATGCCGCCGGCAACATGATTACCGACGTGGAAGCTGGCGCTGACATCTTCGGTTTCGCTCAGGATCAGCTGGCCCGCCTGGTGGCCGCCGGCGCCCTGGAGACCGTTGAAGAGAAGAACGTGGAAACCGTCAAGGCGCAGAATGACGCCGGTTCCGTCGCCGCTGTGACCCTGGGCGAGACCATGTACGCCTATCCCATGACCAGCGACAACGGCTACTTCCTCTATTACGACAAGAGCGTCGTCAAGGATCCCTCCACTCTGGAAGGCATCCTGGCTGACTGCGAAGCCGCCGGCAAGAATTTCTATTTCGAACTGAACTCCGGCTGGTATCAGACCGCCTTCTTCTTCGGCGCCGGCGCGCAGCTGACCTTCGAAACCGACAACGACGGCAAGCTGGTCAAGATGAACGCGTCCTACGCGTCCGATGAAGGCGTCAAGGCCCTGAAGGCCATGATCGCCCTGCACAAGTCCCCCGCCTTCCAGAACGGCTCCTCCGTCTCTGCCGGCAACAACATCGGCGCCATCGTGGACGGAACCTGGGATGCCGGCGCCGCCAAGGAAGCCTTCGGCGAGAACTACGCGGCTGCCAAGCTGCCCACCGCGGACGGCTTCCAGCTGAGCGGTTTCGGCGGATTCAAGATGCTGGGCGTCAAGCCCCAGACGGACGATGCCAAGCTGGCCGCCTGCGACGCGCTGGCCGCTTTCCTGACCAGTGAAGAGGTTCAGGTCGCCCGCTACAAAGCTGTGGGCTGGGGCCCCTCCAACCTGAACGCGCAGCAGAACGAGGCCGTCAAGGCGGACGTGGCGCTGAGCGCTCTGGCCGAGCAGCTGGCCTTCACCGTCCCGCAGGGACAGTATCCCGGCAACTACTGGAGCCTGGCCACCGGTCTGGGCGACGACATCATCGCCGGCAACTATGACGCTTCCGATGACGCCGCTCTGCTGGAGGTTCTGAAGGGATTCGAGCAGACCTGCGAGACCTATCTGGACAAGTAATCCCGCTGAATTCAAGGCTGGGGGCCGTCGGCCCCCGGCCTGTTTTTGGAAGACGGAGCGCAAAGGAGGTCGGAGGATCCATGACGGATCTGGATTATCTGAAGCTGAGCGGCGTGGGAAAGCTGGGATACCGCCTGCGCCGGTCGGTCCGCAGCTTCCCCCGGAAGCTGGGGAACGCGTTTATCAACCTGGGAAAATGGTTTGTGAAGCTGGGAAAGGGCATCGGGTCGAATCTGAAGGACCTGGTCACGACCTTCCGCGACGGCGACTGGAAAACCCGTCTCAGCTATCTGGTGATGGGCTTCGGCTCCTTCGCCAGGGGCCAGTGGGGAAGGGGACTGCTCTTCTTCATCTTCCAGACCCTGTTCAACCTGTACATGTTCTTCCCGAACGCTCAGTTCTCCGGATGCTATTATCTGGGAAAGCTGACGACCCTGGGCACGGTGGAAACCTACAAGCAGGGCAGAAAGACGATCTACGGGGACAACTCCTTCTTCATCCTGCTGTACGGAATCCTGACGGTCTTCTTTATCATCGCCATGATCTATACCTGGCGGCTGAACGTGAAGCAGAACCGGATCAGTGAGGAGATCCTGCGGGCCGGGCACAAGCTGAAGACCACGGGGGACGATGTGGCTTCCCTGCTGGACGAGCAGTTTCACAAGACCCTGCTGGCGCTGCCGACGCTGGGGGTGGCGCTGTTCACCATCCTGCCGATCATCTTCATGATCCTGGTGGCGTTTACGAACTTTGACGCCACGCATCAGCCGCCCAGCAAGCTTTTTACCTGGGTGGGGTGGGACAACTTCCATCAGCTGCTGGACACGAACACCCAGTCCTACGGCGATACCTTCCGCCAGGTGCTGCTGTGGACGCTGATCTGGGCGTTCTTCGCCACCTTCCTGAACTATTTCCTGGGCATGCTGGTCGCCATCATGATCAACAAGAAGGGCATCAAGCTGAAGAAGCTCTGGCGCACGATTCTGGTCATGACCATCGCCATCCCGCAGTTCGTATCCCTGCTGTACGTGTCCAAGATGTTCGCGGCGGACGGCCTCATCAACACCTATCTGCTGAAATGGGGATGGATTTCCGCGCCGATTCCCTTCTGGACCGATCCGAACTGGGCCCGCTTCACCATCATCCTGATCAACGTCTGGATCGGCATTCCCTATCTGATGCTGATCGCAACGGGCATTCTGATGAACATTCCGGCGGATCTGTACGAGAGCGCCAAGATTGACGGTGCCAACGGGTTCCAGATGTACAGGAAGATCACGCTGCCCTATATGCTGTTCGTGACGGGGCCGTATCTTCTGACCTCCTTTACGGGGAACATCAACAACTTCAACGTCATTTTCCTGCTCAGCGGCGGCAAACCCCTGTCCCTGGGGCTGAGCGGAAACGCCGGATACACGGATCTGCTGATCACCTGGCTGTACAAGATGACGGTCAACGACACCAACTACAAACTGGCGGCGGTCATGGGCATCCTGGTCTTCGTGGTGTTGGCGGTCATCAACCTGGTTGCCTACAACCTGATCCCGTCCGTCAAGAATGAGGAGGACTTCCAGTGATGAGTACGAAAAAGGAAATCCCGGAAGTTGACATTCAGGTGGATTATGAGGCCGGCGTCATCCGGGAAATCAAACCGCAGAAAACCCGCAGCAAGAAAGCCCACGAGCGCAGGGTGAACGGCGGGATCTATACGGTTCTGGTGCTGATGAGCATCATCTGGCTGGCCCCCTTCGTCTTCCTGGTCTTTCAGAGCTTCCGCAGCTACCTGACGGAGTCCGGCGGCATGGAAGCCTACATCCTTCCGAAGGTCTGGAGCCTGGACAATTACAGATGGCTGCTGACGGATCCCAACAGCCACTTCCTGCGCTGGTACGGGAACACGCTGATCATCGCGGTCTTTGTGGCCGTCTTCCAGACCGTCATCGTCCTTTCCGTCAGCTACGCGCTGAGCCGCCTCCGGTTCCGCGGCCGGAAGGCGATCATGAACGTGGTGCTGGTGCTGGGTCTGTTCCCCGGCTTCCTGACCATGATTACCCTGTACTTCCTGCTGAAGCAGCTGGGCCTGACCCAGAACGGCGCGGTTCCCGGGCTGATTCTGATCTATGTGGCGTCTTCCGGCATGGGGTACTACATCTCGAAGGGCTTCTTCGATACGATTCCCAAGGCGCTGGATGAGAGCGCCCGCATCGACGGCGCGACCCGTTTCCAGGTCTTCCTGAAGATCATCATGCCCCTGAGCAAGCCGATTGTGATCTACACCATCCTGATGGCGTTCATGGCGCCCTGGGGGGATTACGTCTTCGCGTCCTATGTGGCGTTCGGGAGCGAGCCGAACTATAACGTGGCGGTGGGATTGTACCGCTGGGTCAACGTCAACGACTATCAGGGATATTTCACCCGGTTCTGCGCCGGCGGCGTGCTGGTGGCCGTCCCGGTCACCGCGCTGTTCATGGCGCTGCAGAAGTACTATGTGGAAGGCGTTACCGGCGGAGCAGTGAAAGGCTAAGGAGGAAGCATTATGGCGAATGTATCTTTGCGTCATATCAAAAAGGTATATGACAACGGCGTGGAAGTGGTCCACGATTTCAACCTGGAGATCCAGGACAAGGAATTCATCGTGTTTGTCGGCCCGTCCGGGTGCGGAAAATCCACGACCCTGCGGATGGTGGCCGGCCTGGAGGATATCACCGGCGGCGAGCTGTATATCGGGGACCGGCTGGTGAACGATGTGGAGCCCAAGGACCGGGATATCTCCATGGTGTTCCAGAACTACGCGCTGTATCCGCACATCACCGTGTATGAGAACATGGCCTTCCCGCTGCGGCTGCGCAAGATGAACAAGGAAGAGATCCATAAGCGGGTGTGCCAGGCCGCGGAGATCCTGGGCATTACGGAATACCTGGGCCGGAAGCCGAAGGCGCTTTCCGGCGGCCAGCGCCAGCGGGTGGCCATCGGCCGCGCCATCGTGCGGGATCCCTCCGTGTTCCTGATGGACGAGCCCCTGAGCAACCTGGACGCGAAGCTCCGCAACCAGATGCGCGCGGAGATCATCCTGCTGCGCAAGCGCGTGGATACCACCTTCATCTACGTGACCCACGATCAGACCGAGGCCATGACCCTGGGCGACCGGATTGTCATCATGCAGAACGGCTATATCGAGCAGGTGGGCACCCCCGCGGAGGTTTTCGATACGCCCCATAACCTGTTCGTGGCGGGCTTTATCGGCTCTCCGCAGATGAACTTTTTCCAGGCGAAGCTGGACAGGAGCGGAAACGGGTATTCCGTGACCGTTCACGGACATACCGTGGCGCTGGAAGGAAACCGGGCGGAGCTGCTGGCGAAGCACGGCGCCGGATCCGGGGACGTCATCGTGGGCGTACGTCCGGAGCACCTGAGCATCTGCGAGGATGATGATCCGAACAGCATCGAAGGAGAGATCCTGGTGAACGAGATGATGGGCAGCGAGCTGCATCTGCATGTGCGCTGCGGGGAGGATCAGAACATTATCCTGCGGGTTCCGACCATCGACCTGAGCCCGGAGCGCCGCGCCAGCCTGGTGGCGGGCCGGCATATCCGCTTCACCTTCGTCAGCAAGGTGATCCAGATCTTTGATCCCAAGAGCGAGAAGAGCATGCTGTGGGATTGAGCGGAAACGAAAAGGAACTCAGAGGAACTCAAAGAGAATTAAAAGGGAAAAAACAGGGACGGTTCCTGAACTGGAACCGTCCCTGTTTTTGACGCGGAGCCGCTGTATCTTACTTTCCCCCGAGAATGCCTCCCAGGACGCTGCCCAGGAGATCGCCCAGCGGAGAGCCGCTGTCAGAGGAAGAGGAGGAGGCGGAAGGCGCGGATCCGTTGACCGCGGACAGGATCTTGTCCACCGTCTCGCCGTAGTCCCCGTTCAGCAGCTTGATGGCCGCCTTTTTCCGGTCAGAGGTGGAGCCGCGGTAGGCTTGAATCAGCTTCTGCTCCGTGCTGGTGACCTTCATGGAAACATTCGCGCTGGCCGGCACGGCGGGCTCCGTCTTCTTTTTGGCGGTTGAAGTCTTCGCCGAAGTTGAAGTCTTTGCCGAGGAGGATGTCTTCGCCGAGGACGTCTTCTTTGCCGCGGAAGCCGTTTTCGCGGAAGAGGAGGTTTTGGCCGCGGAAGCCGTCTTTGCGGAAGAGGAGGTCTTCGCGGCGGCCGTCTTTGCGGAAGAGGACGTCTTGGCCGCGGTCGTCTTGGCCGCCGCCGTCTTTGCGGCGGCCGCCTTCTTTGCCGCCGCGGCGCTCAGGTTCTTCGGCGCTTCCGCCAGGGACTTCTGCGTCACGCCGCAGGCCACGGCGATCTTCTTCAGCTGCGCGGTCGTCAGATCCGACTCGCCCCGCTCGCATTTGCCGATATCGGCGGCGGTCAGGCCTTCACCGGCGGCCTTGGCCAGTTTCTCCTGGGTCAGGCCGGCGGCCGTCCTGGCTTCCTTCACCAATACGCCTACTTTTTTCACAGCCATTCGTGATTCCTCCTTTTTTATTCCGCTCTGAACGGGGAAGCGCGGCGGACAGGCCTGCTTCCTTTTTTTCTGTTGGAAAAAGCATATCCAAACCCCTGTGAAAAGTCAAGAACTTCCGGGGAGCGCGCGGGAAAAACCTTCCGGGCGGTACGCGGGAAAACCTACCGGGCGGCGCGGAAAAAACCGCCCCTCCCGAGAACCGGGAGGGGCGGACGCGTGAGAAATGATGGTTTTCAGGGATCCTGCTCGGTGGGCTCCTCTTCCCCATCGTCCTCAAACAGGAGGGGCTCCTCCGCGCCGGACGAAGGGTCGGGATCGCCTTCACAGGAAAGCTCCAGAACAATCGCGGTCAGGTTGTCCCGGGCGCCGGCCTCATAGACGGAGGCCAGAATGGCGTCCGCGCAGGACCGCACATCCCATGAGGTATCGAGAAGGCCGGCGATCGTTCTGTCATCCAGCATGCCGCATACGCCGTCGCTGCAGATCAGATAGCGGTCCCCGTCCGCAAAGGGCTGTTTTTTCCCGACGGTGGCCTCACAGACGTATTCTTCCTTCATGCCGAGATAACGGGTAATGACGTTTTTCTGGGGATGGGTGAAGGTCTCTTCCTCCGTGATCATCCCGGCAGCCAGCAGCATTTCCACCTTGGAATGATCCCGGGTCAGCCGGTACAGCTCGCCGTTGTGAAAACGGTAAACCCGGGAATCCCCTACGTGAGCCGTCTGCAGAAAACCGTCCCCGCAGTAGGCCAGCGCCAGCGTTGTTCCGCCGCCGGAGGCTTTTCTGGCCACGGCGCTGTTCGCCTGGCGCACCCAGTTCTGAATCGAGGCCTCGAAATCGCGGCCCACCAGATGGTTCTGGAGCTCCCGCATCCCCGAGATGGCGGTATAGCTGGCCACCTCGCCGTTCTTATGCCCTCCCATCCCGTCGCAGACCGCCCAAAGCGTTCCCTGGGCGGGAACCTCCGTGAACCAGCTGGCGCCGTCGTTCATGTGAGCCGGAGCGGCATACTGTCCGTTGAAAAACAGGGCATCCTGATTGTCGGCGCGCACCGCGCCCTTGTCGTAACAGCACGCGCCGTGAATGAACCATTTTCTCATAGCTCTCTCCCCGTACAGCCGAAGAATTGACCGAAGGCATGGAAGAAGGATACCTCCTTCCTCCCTGATATACACGGGAACAATCGCGGATATTACGCTATTGCTTATCGGGGTTGAGGGATTTCGAAAGCAAGGGCGAGAACGCGACCGCGCAGCCGATCAGCCCTCCGATAATCCCAATGATCATGCCGCCCAAAACATCGCTCGGATAATGAACACAGCGGATGATTCTTGTGCTTCCCACGATGACGGGGATCAGCAGGAGAAGCCATGCCCACTTTTTCTTCTGCTTGAGAAGGACCGCGGCCAGAGCCGTGAAAATCCCGAAATTCAAAGAGGTATGCCCGGAGGGGAAAGACTTGTCGCCCTCCAGATGGGAGCCGGCGCTGGCCCAGTGGGCTTCATAGGTTTCCCAGAACGGCGTTTCCTGAAGGGCCTCGTAGGGTCTTGGCCTGTTCACGAGCGGCTTGGCCAGGACGTTCACCAGAAGGAGACACACCAGGAAGGAAACCAGCATGGCCGTACCGTATCTTCTGGTCTTTTTCGGGAAACAAAGGGCCAGCGAGATCACAAAGCAGATGATGAAGGCCTTGAAATCACCCAGGTGCTGACAAATGTCGGCCAATCCGATCGTCACGGAGTTCTGGAACTGCCAGAAAAAGTTATAGACCGCGGTATCAAACCCATATAAAATCTGATCCATTGTTGTATCCCTTCCTTTTCTTCCTCCTGTCCGTGAGCCGGTCCGGGTTCTGTCGGCCGGCGCGGGAAACTGCGTTTCAGACAAAGCCTCTCCGGCCATTATAGGGGCGCGGGCGGATTTTGACAAGCGGATTTGACAACTTGATATTTTGTCCGGGCCTGAAAAACTGAAATATTGTTCGGGTTTGACAACTTGAAAAACTGAAATATTGTTCGGGCTTGAAAACTTGATATTTTGGCCGGGATGGGGTAAGATGGTTCCAACAATTTCAAGGAAAGGGCATAGCATGGCTGCCTGACAGGTCCGCCGGAAGAGCGGAGCTTGAAGGACGGAAAGAGTCATCCGGGACGGGGAAATGACATACGAAGCCTTTTATGAGCAGATGTATCCCCAGATTGTCGAATATCTGAGAAGAAAGTGCGCCAATCTTCACGACGCGGAGGATCTGGCGGCGGAATGCTTTATCTACTGCTATCAGCATTGGGACGATTACGATGAAACAAAAGCCAGCCGGAAGACCTGGCTGTATATGATTACGCGCAGCCGATGGAAGAATTATCTTCGCGGCCGCAGAACCCTGTATACGCTGGACGGCCTTGAAGAGGTGATTCCGGACAAGGACATCCTGGGACAGGCGGTCTGGATGACGGCGGTCCGGGATGAGCTGGCCAGAATGCTGGGCGAGCTTCCGGAGCGCCAGAGGGAGGCGGTCATCTTCCGCTATTTCACGGAAATGGAGGACGAGGAGATCGCCCGCAGGATGGAGACCACCCCGGGAAATGTGCGGATCCTCATCCACCGGGGGATCAAAAAGATGAATCACGATCACGCAAATGAATTAAGGACGGTGTTAGGCGAATGAAAAGTGTATACCGGAAGAGCGCGCTCGACAAAATCGCATCCGTGGATCAGCTGGATAAGGTGCTGAAGGTGACGTCTCCCATGTCCTGGCTCGCGCTGCTGGGCGTGACGGGGATCCTGATCGCGGTCGGGATCTGGTCCTTCATCGGCGAACTGCCCTCAACGGTGACCGCCCCGGGGATGATTGTCAGCGCGACGACTCCGACGAATTCTTTTTATTCCCCCGCCAGCGGCACGGTCCAGGACCTGGCCGCCGTCGGCTCCCCGGTCCGGGAGGGGACGGAGGTCCTTCAGACGCAGGACGGTGCCTGGAAGACGAATCTGATCGGTACGGTTTCCAAGGTCCTGGTCGAGCGGGGCACCACCGTGAACATGGGGACGGAGCTTTTCAGGGTCACGGCCGCGATGACGGAGGAGCAGCGGGAGCTGGTGGTCTGCTACGTTCCGGACACGGACGTGGACAAGATCGAGCGGGGCATGCAGGCCTATATTTCCCTCGTCTCTCAGGACAGCAACTCCATCGGGCACATGTACGGCCGGGTCATCAACATTGATAATCAGGCCACTTCGCTGGCGTCCATGCGGGCGGTCGTGGGCGAGGACAACGGGGTGGTGTCCGAGCTGAACGAGAACGGGCGGAGCGTCCGCGCCGTGACGATTGAGCTGGTCACGCCAAAATACCAGACCAGCGAACAGTACAGGGACTATCAGACGGTGAACGGCTATATCTGGAGCAACGAAAAAGGCGCGAAGAAAGAGCTGAGCGCGCCGCAGCGCTGCTCCGTGAAGATCATTACCGAGCGGGTCGCGCCGATCACGAAGCTTTTCGTGAAGCTGAAGGAGATTTTAAACGGGGGGACCGGTAAATGAGCAATCGCCAGAAAGTCCCTACGATCCTGCAGATGGAAGCGACGGAATGCGGCGCCGCGTCGCTGGCCATGATCCTCGCCAGCTACGGAAAGTATATTCCGCTGGAGCAGATGCGGATCGAGACGGGCGTATCCCGGGACGGATGCAACGCGAAGAACATCCTTCGCGCGGCCCGGAAATTCGGGCTGGAGTGCAAAGCCTACCGGAAGGAGCCGGACGCGCTGCGGAAACTGCCGATGCCCTGCATCATTCACTGGAACTTCAACCATTTTGTGGTTCTGGAAGGGTTTTCCGGCAAATTTGTGTATCTGAACGATCCAGCGGTGGGGCGGAGAAAGCTGACCTTTGAGGAGCTGGACGACTCATTCACGGGCGTCGTCATGACGTTCAGGAAAACCGAATCCTTCAAGAAGGAAAAGAAGAAAAACAGGCTGCTGAGCTTCCTGATGAAGCGGATCGGGGAGCAGAAGGCCGTATTGTTCAAGCTGCTCTATATCGGGCTGCTGATGGTGATCCCCGGGCTTGTGCTGCCCGTCCTTTCCCAGGTGTTTATCGACGACGTGCTGGCCAGGGGCTATCGGGACTGGCTGGTCCGGCTTCTGCTGTTCATGGGGGGCAGCCTGCTGCTGAAGGAGGGGCTGTCCTATTACCGGTCCCTGCTGCTGGCCAAGCTGAACGGAAAGGTGTCGCTGATCAGCGGATACCGCTTCCTGTCCCATATGTTCGGCCTGCCGATGACCTTCTTCGATCAGCGGTATACTGGCGACCTGGTCAACCGGATCAGCAACAACGACAGCATTACGGACTTCGTGACCGGCGAGCTGGCCGAAACCGTCCTGAACCTGATTACCGCCCTGTTCTACCTGGTGCTGCTGATTTTCTACAGCCCGATCCTGACGGCCATCGGCATGATCAGCGTGGTGGCCAGCATCGTGGCGACGGTGATCGCGAACAAGGTGATCTCCAACGCGACGATGAAGCTGCAGATGAGCGGCGGAAAGCTTTACGGCGCCGTCTGCGCTGGGCTGAGCATCACGGACACGATCAAGGCCTCCGGCGTGGAAGGCCAGTACAGCAACCGGCTTCTGGGCCATCACGCCCTGCATGAGACCCAGAAGCAGGAGCTGACCCGCACGCAGCAGATCATCGGGGCGATTCCCTCGGCGTTCAACCGGATCACGGACGTGCTGATTCTGATGGTCGGCGCGATCATGGCCATCCGGGGAGATTTTACCGCGGGCATGCTGATCGCCTTCGACAGCCTTTTTGATTCCTTCGCGGATCCGGTGGGCAAGCTGGTCGGCTTCTTTGAAAAGATTCAGACCCTGAAGGCGAACATCAACCGGGTGGATGATATCGAGAAGTATCCCGCCGAGCCGAAGAAGACCGCCCCGGCCAGTCAGATCCGGGGAAAGCTGTCCGGAAACGTTTCGCTTCAGAGCGTGGCCTACGGCTACAGCGCGCTGAAGCCGCCGGTCGTTTCCGACTTTTCCTTTGAGCTGCACAGCGGCGAAACCATTGCCTTTGTCGGGGCATCCGGATGCGGAAAGTCCACGATCTCCAAGGTGATCAGCGGGCTCTACCACCCCTGGGAGGGCCAGGTGCTGATGGACGGACAGAACATGGACGAGATTCCGGACGAGGTGCTGCACGCCAGCGTCTCGACGGTTTCCCAGAACATCATGCTGTTCTCCGGAAGCGTCCGGGACAACCTGAGCATGTGGAACGACGTGATCCTGGAGGAGGACCTGATCGAGGCGGCCAAGGATGCCTGCATCCACGACTTTATCATGCAGCAGCCCGGCGGCTACAACTACCATCTGGAAGAAAACGGAGCCAACCTGTCCGGCGGTCAGCGCCAGCGGATGGAGATCGCCCGGGCCCTGGCCACCAAGCCCACCATTCTGATCATGGACGAAGCGACCAGCGCGCTGGATCCCCTGGTGGAAAAGCAGATCATGGACAATATCCGCCGGCGGGGATGCACCTGCATTATCGTGGCGCACCGGCTGAGCACCATCCGGGACTGCAGCCAGATCGTCGTGATGAAACAGGGCAGGATCATTCAGCGGGGAACCCACGAGAGCATGATGAAGGAAGACGGGTATTACCGACAGTTCGTACAGAGCGCATGACGGGCGGGCCGCGGAAAGAAAACGGGATCAGGGGGATATGGCCTCATGGCGGATAATCGCATGGAACTGACAAGGACCGATTTGTATTTCACGCATGATCCGGAGGATGCGGTTCGTGTGCTGCAGGGGAGCGTGTATGTTTACATCGTTCCCTGGTCGGAGGAAACGGGAAGAGCCGGGAAGCGGGTGACCCTCTGCGAGGTGGAGGAGGGCAGGACCATTCCGTCCTTTGCCTGGCGGGACGCCCAGTATACCCAGTGGCGCTTTCTGATCATGGCGAAAACGGAAGGCGCCTCCCTGGAAGTGATGCCGAAGGCTTCCACGCTGGTCCTGAAAAGAAACTTCCTGCGGAAGGCGGGCATCGAAACCTTTGAGGAGGAAGGCTTTGAGGCCAGCCTGGCGGAGTTTTACCACAACAATGAGCTGAAGGACGACGTCTATTTCCAGCGGACGGAGCGGAAGGCCCCGGAGGAAAGGCAGAAAACCATCCGCATGATGGCGGAGGCGGTGCAGGGAGAGTCCTTCGCCACGGGGGACGGCACGGATCAGCTCTACGGGATCCTGGCTTTCGCGGGAAAGCAGATCGGCGTTACCGTTCCGGAACAGAACGTGCTGGAAGCCTCCTGCGAGGAGATGACCCTCCCGGAGATGGCCCGGGTTTCCCAGCTGATCTGCAGGGAGGTCGTCCTGGATATCAACTGGCAGAAGAATGACTGCGGCGTGATCATCGCGAAGATGGACGGCCGCATGGTGGTTCTTTATCCCGTGGGCGGAAAGTATATGGTCTATGACCCGACCACAGGCAAAAAGGAACGCCTGACGAAGGTGACGCTGGGAAAAGTGGATCCCAAGGCCTGGTCCGTCCGGAGAACGCTTCCCCGGCACGCGCTGAAGAAGAAGGATATCATCGGCTTTGTCCGGAAGAGCTTCCGGGCCAGGGATATCGTCAGCCTCACGGTGCTGGGCCTGCTGGTCACGCTGATCGGCGTGCTGCAGCCCAAGCTGAACCAGCTGATTTACGATGAGTATATTCCCATGGGCGAGACGGGGGTCCTGATCGAGGTTTGCGGCGTCATCGCCTCCTTCATGCTGGGAAATGTGTTCATCTCGATCGTCCGCCAGCTGCAGGAATTCCGCATTCCCTCCCGGACGGAATATGAACTGCAGGACGCGGTTTACTGGCGGCTGTTCCAGCTGCCCGAAAGCTTTTTCCGCAAGTACGACAGCGCGGATCTGGCGGAGCGGGTTTCCAGCATCGGCCAGGCGGCGAACCAGATCGTGACGGTTCTGGTGTCCAACGGGTTCACGCTGGTTCTCAGCCTGATCTATCTGATCCAGATGTTCAAGTATTCCAGCAATCTGGCCTGGATCGGCCTTCTGATGATCGCTATCCTCGCGGTGATCATCTATGTGCTGTTCCGGTATACGCAGAAAAGCGAGGACATCATCCGGGATTATCAGGGAAAAGGAACCGGAAAACTGTACCAGTTCCTGAACGGCGTGGACAAGATCCGCATGGCCGGCGCGGAGGAGCGCGCGATCCTGGAATACACGCTGCCGATGGCCAACTCGGAGCGGGAGGCGATCCGGAAAAACCGCTACAGCAGCTTTGCCTCCGTCATGAACGACGCGGGCCCGGTGATCTTCTCCATGGTGCTGTACTATATCGCGATTCACAACAAGCTGAAGCTGACCACCGGCGCCTTCATGGGCTTCAACACGGCCTTCGGATCCTTCACCGGCGGAACGCTGGGATTCGTGATGGCGGCCCTCCGGCTTCTGAATCTGAAGACCACGATCAAAAGGGCCGCCCCCATCCTGAACGCGGCAGCGGAGGACGAGGAGAACCGGGATCCGGTGGCGGAGCTGAAGGGCGACATCCTCCTGGAGCATGTCAGTTTCGGATACTCGGAGGATCAGATGGTTCTGCGGGATCTCAGCCTGCACGTGCGTCCCGGGGAATACGTGGCGCTGGTCGGGCCCTCCGGATGCGGCAAATCGACGACGCTGAAGCTGCTCCTGGGGTTTGAGGAACCGAAAACCGGCCGCGTGTGCTATGACGGAAAGGATATCAAGGGCCTGGACAAGCATTCGCTCCGGAAGCGGATCGGCGTGGTTCTGCAGAACGGACAGCTGATCTCCGGCAGCATCTACGACAACATCACCATCACGGCGCAGAATCCGAAGATGAATGAGGTGATGCAGGTCATTGAGGACGTGGGGCTGAAGGAGGACATCGACGCGATGCCCATGGGCATCCATACCATGGTCAGCGAGGGCGGCGGAACCATTTCGGGCGGCCAGCAGCAGCGGATCCTGATCGCGAGAGCCATCATGAGCAATCCCGCGGTGCTGTATTTTGACGAGGCCACCAGCGCCCTGGACAATCTGACGCAGGCGAAGGTATGCGAAAGCCTGGAGAAGCGGAATATGACCCGGGTTGTCATCGCGCACCGGCTTTCCACAGTTCAGAACTGCGACCGGATTATCGTGCTGAACCAGGGAACGGTGGTGGAGGAAGGAAACTTCGAGACCCTGATGGCCCAGAGGGGCATGTTCTATCAGATGGCGCTGCGGCAGATCGCGGAGTAAGAGGAATACATTCTGCCCCCGCAGGGGGGCAGAGAAGAAGTTATCGGCGGCGGAAACCGCCGCAGGGGGAGGCCGGCATGGAAAAGGAATTCGGGGAAGGCGTCATATCCTTTGTGGAAGACGGCGTGAAGAAGGCCGCGATTTACGAACAGGAAGAAGGAAACGGCATCCTGGTCAGGCTGGAAGGCGCCATGAACCGGGAGACGGCCAATACGCTGCGGAATGAGCTGTCCGCGCGGATCCTGTCGGGTCAGAAAATCTCGGTGGACCTGAGCGGGGTCACGTATCTCTCCGCCTCCGTCATGGATATTCTGCTGCAGGAGGAAATAAAGCAGGAGAGCAGCGGAAAAACAATCCCGCTGAAGCAGATGCCCCAGCAGATCTACGATTCATTCAAGGCGAGGGGAATGCATGAACTGTTTGAAATCGAGGTGAAACAATAAATGGAATGCCATGCGAAGCCCTACGAAGGGACGGACAAATACCTGTTTATCAGCTACGCCCGGAAGGACGCGTGGCTTGTTTATCCGTTTATTGAACGCCTGGCAAGACGCGGCTGCAGGGTGTGGTATGACTCGGGGATTCATGTGGGATCCAGATGGCCCGAGGTGATCGCGCAGCACCTGAAGGACTGCGAAGCCTGCGTCGTTTTCATGACGCCGAACTCCATGGCGTCGGACAACTGCGGAAACGAGCTCATCTTTGCGAAGGATAGCGGGAAGCCGATCATTCCGATCCGCTGGAACGACACGACCCTGACGCTGGCGACGCAGCTGATGCTGGGGGCGACCCAGTGGACGGAAATCCGGGAATTGCCGACTGACGCGGACATCGATCGGATTCTTTCGATCGACGCCGTCCGGAACTGCCATGGCCTTCAGGACATGTCCATCCAGGTGCAGGATTATGTTTTCCCGAAGCAGAAGGCAGAAGTCAGGCAGGAATCGGAGTTCGTCGATCTCTTCCAGCAGGCAGCGATGGAGGAAGAGACCTCTGGCGGTTCTGAGAATGAAGAATCCGCCCCGGGGGAGCAGGAACCCCAGGCAGGACAGCCGGAAATGCCCTCCCAGCCGAGGGAGACCGCCGGTACGGCGCCGGCGGCGGAGCCGGCCGAGACGGAAAATCCGGAGACACAGCCCGCCGGCGAAAATGAGGAGCAAAAGCCTGCGGAAGAACCGGAGGACCCGGCGGCGGAGCCTGAGGAAGAACCCGCCCCGGCCGGGGAAACGGGAAAAAAGAGAAGAAGGAGACGCTGCGACACCGAAAAGGTTACGGCTGCCGCGCCTTCACCTTCGCCGGCGTCACCGTCCGTGCCCAAGCCTTCACCCGCCCCCGCCCCGGTTCCCTCGCCTGTGCCCAGGCCAAGGCCGGAGCCCGCACCTTTGCCCGCGCCTTCGGGAGGATGGAACGGCCGGACAAAGCCTGCTGAAGAAATCGCCTGGGACGCGGAGGATGAGAACGAGAAGACGGTCGCCCAGGATCCGGAGGACGAGCTGGAAAAAACGGTGACCATGGAGAGAATGACTCTTCCGACGATCGTCATCCTCGCGGACGGAAGAAGATACCGCGGAAAGCCGGGAATCACGATTCTGGGACGCAGCAAAAAAACATCGGATATCTGCGTTTCGGATCCGGAACGCCGCGTCAGCGGGAAGCATCTGAAGATCGTCTGCATGGAAGGCATCCAGGCGGTGGAGGATCTGAATTCCACGAACGGGACCTGGCTGGACGGGCAGGCGCTTGAGGCCGGGAAACCGGTTTCCGTGCGGCAGGTCTGCGAGGTCACGCTGGCCAGAACGGGGATCCTGCTGGCCTTCGGCCCGGAGGCGGAGAGCCTCTGGAGGGCGCCGTCCCTGCTCTGCCTCCGGTGCGAGGAAACGGGAGAAACCCGTTTCCTCTGGGAAGGAGAGATGAATCTGGGGCGCAGCCATCCCTGGCGGAACCATGTTCTGGAGAGCAAGGAGATCAGCCATGCCCACGCAGCCGTTTTCCAGGCGGCGGACGGATGGAGAATCAGGGACAACTCCAGAAACGGAACCTGGCTGGACGGCGAAAGGATGGAGCCCCGCGGAGAAAGCATCCTGGAGACAGGGGATATAATCGGGATCGGCGAGCATCGCTTTGTCGTGACGATTCTGAGGATGGACCGGGGAGGAATGGCAGGATGAAAACCAGGCATATCGTGATGGCGCTGCTGCTGTCCGCGGCAATGCTGCTGCTGACCGGCTGCCAGAGCGGAAACACGATCGAAGATATGCGTCCGATCGGCGAGACGAACACGACCGGGCAGGTGCAGGAACCCCGGCAGACGGCTGAAGCCGGTCCGGGGGAGCAGCCTGAGGAGACGGTGACGGAAGAAGCTCTTCCCGCGCCGACGAGAGCGGTCAGCAGGGGCAATGTATCCAGCGAGGGGAATCTCTCGGACGGAACGCATTATGTGCTCTATTCGGACGGAAATCTGGAGATCTCGGGAGGGAAACTGACGGTCAGCCTCGCGGAAGAAGAGAAGCTGAAAGTGGCCGGCCTGGACAAAATCACTTCCGTGACGCTGGGTGAAGGCGTGACCTCCGTCGGCTCCCGGGCATGCGCGGGTCTCGCGCAGGTCAAAACCATCACCTTCGGCGACGCGGTTCTGGAGCTGGGAGACAACGCCGCGGCCAACAACCCGCAGCTGCAGAAGGTGGTTCTGGGGACGCGGATCGAATCCATCGGCGAATCCGCTTTCTCCGGCTGCGCGGCGCTGAAGGAGGCGGAGCTTCCGCGGACGCTGAAGACGCTCGGAAGCCGCGCTTTCTCCGGCTGCTCGGCGCTGGAATCCATTGAGCTGCCGGACAGCCTGGAAACCATGGGTACGGATGTTTTCAGCAATTGCGGCCTGAAGACGGTTAGGATCGTGGGAAATGTCCCCGCCGAGGCGCTGAAGGACTGCACGTCCGTCCGGGAGGTGACCCTGTCTGACACCACGGAAAAGATCGGGGATTCCGCGTTCAAAAGCTGCACGGGACTGACCCGGGTGAACTTCGGAACGGGCGTGACGGAAATCGGATCCAGCGCGTTCTCCGGGTGCACGGCCCTGGAATCCGTCCATCTTCCGGACAGCCTTCTGAAGATCGATTCCAACGCCTTTACGGGCTGCGGCTCTCTGCTGCAGGTGGCGGTTCCGGCCCATGTGACGGCGATCGAGCAGTACGCCTTCCAGAACTGTGAAAAGCTGAACGGCGTCTCCTTTGAGGATTCGGATACGCCGGTATCCCTCGGACAGTACGCGTTTTCCGGCTGCACATCCCTGACCGGCGCCGACCTTACGCGCCGGGTGTCGGATGTCGGCAGCCACTGCTTTGACGGGTGCACGAGGATGGAGGATATCCGGCTGGGGAACCAGATTGCCGCCCTGGGCCGGGACGCGTTTGCGGGATGCACGGCCTCCATCCGGATGGAGTGCGGCCTGAACGAGATCCCCAAGGACGCCTTCAAGGGACTGACCGGCCTGCGGGAAGTGATCCTGTCCGAAGGGGTCAGCAGCATCGGGGAGAACGCTTTCAGCGGCTGTACCGGGCTGGAAAGCGTGACCGTGGCCGCCACGGTGGAGACGATCGGAGACGGGGCTTTCCAGGACTGCTCCGCCCTTCAGGCCGTCAAGATTCCGGAGGCGGATGAAACCAATCCCGGCAGCGTGCTGAAACAGGTGGGAAGAAACGCCTTCAGCGGATGCGCTAAGCTGCAGAGCTTCCGCTTCCCGAAGTCGGCTGAGACCATCGGGGACAGCGCCTTCAACGGCTGTTCCGCCCTCAGGGAACTGTATATCCCGTCGGAGAGGGCTGTGCTTGGCCAGAACGTTCTGCAGGGCTGCTCCAACCTGACGATCCAGATCGGAATGCGCAGCATCCCGGACAACGCCTTCCGTGAAACGGGAATCGCGAAGGTGGAATTCCTGCCTACGGTCCGGGAGATCGGCGTCAGCGCCTTCGAAAAATGCACCGGCATCACGGAGATCACGCTGCCGAAGTTTGGCGTCCATGAGATCCATGACCGGGCGTTCGCGGGCTGCTCCGGCCTGGTCAGGATTTATATACCCCATCAGATTGAAAAGCTGGGGGTGCAGATCTTCTCCTCCTGCGAGAAGCTGAGGCTGGTGGCCTTTGAGATGTCGCAGGAAGAATTCAACAAGGTGGATCGGGGAGCGAAAACGGAAGCCTGGAAGGGCGACTGGCCGGGTATCCCCGAGTATGGGTACAAGCTGACGACCTTCAACAACGAAAAGCCTCCGAAAACAAAGACGGTCAAAGCGGTTACCAAGCGGCTTCCGGATACCTTCACGGAAGTGGATCCCGAAAGCCTGACCGCGCCGGGCAAGGATTATCCGGGCGTATACAAGGCGGATATCAAATGCTCCCTGTACAGCGGCATGCGCTACAGGACGGGGGGCGAAAGCAAGCCGAAGGACCTGAACAGCGTTCTGACCGCGGCCCGGGTCAATAAAAACGCGGAAGAATTCGGCCTGTATATCCGCTTCCTTCCGGACGACAGAGACGCCGGATACCGGATATACCGCGTGGACCTGGTCATCCGGGAAGACAAGAAGGAGAAGGGGAAGGACGTGGGCAGACGGCTGTACGCCGCCGGATGCGACGTGGACGTCACCTGCGAGGAGAAAACGACCTGGTCCATGGATTTCTTCCCGCTGAACGGGTTGTTCGATCAGCTCAGGGAACTGGACGGAAAGGTCAAGTCAGGGAAGTTCATCGTTGAGCTCTATCTGAACGGCGCCTTTGCGGGGCAGAGAACCTTCTCGATCGGGAATTGAAAAAAAACGGGCAGAGGCAAATAGTCCGGTGTTCGCTGTAACGTTTTATTCCGGTCTGTGTATATCATGGCGTAGAAAGTAAACTCAGCACAAGCTGAAAGGAGAGTTGACATGAATAATCAGGAGATCGTAGCAAAGGTACAGGCGCTGATGCAGGATGAGCAGTTCAAGGAAAAGCTGGCAAATGCCGAGAGCCTGGATGAGATGGCCGGTTTCTTCCGGGATGAGGGAATTGAGGTGACCGGCGCCGATCTGGAAGCCGCGCTGGAAGCTTCAAAGAACGGCGAGGAACTCAGTGAAGAGAGTCTGGAAAATGTTGCGGGCGGATTCAGCGGCATTCTCGCGGCAGGCGCTATCATCTTTATCGGCGGAAGCATTCTGCTGGGGTATATTGACGGCGTCAAGGCAAAGGGAAAGAAAAAGGGCTGGTGGTAAGGCACCATACAGCATAATCATGAAAGGGGAGTAAACAATGGCTGCGAATATTCAGGAACTTACGAACGCTGTAACCAGTGACAGCGATCTGATGGCCAGGCTTGAGAAGGCTCAGAATGCGCAGGAAGTGTCCGATCTGCTGGCGGAAAAAGGGATTACGGTCAGTGCGGATGTGATTGATGAATTCATGGATCAGCAGCAGGGAGCCGGCGAGCTGAGCGAGGAGGACCTTGAAAAGGTTGCCGGCGGCGGGTTCAAGCTGAGATACATTAACCCGTTTTACTGGGTTGGCCGGTTGATTGCCTACGCGGTAACGAAGGATATGTAATGCTCTGTTGACGAAAAGCAGGATCGCGGCAATGGTATGCTGCGATCCTGCTTTTTTGTTCTCTTCCATGACACAGGCAGCGCTGCCGGCCGTTCCGATTCGATAGCCGCAAGCTCACCGGGAATACAGCAGGCATTGGGAATTTCCCAGAAAGAAGCTGCCTTGATTGAGCCAGTTTGCCGCCTGACAGTGCCGGCAATAATGTGAAAAGCGGCAGGAACCGCAGGGCTCTCTCCTGTTCCTGTCCATCTCACGCAATTGAGTCAGATATGCGGATTGTGTCCAGTACGCTTCCAGAGAATCATACGTCTCCGGAATCTCCAGATGCCTGCAGGGCGTATACTGTCCGTCAACGTTTATGGAGCAGCTCGCAATCCCGGCCGTACATCCCCTGTATACCCCGCGGTTGAGGTTCCCCCACAGCTTGCTCTCCGAGGCCAGAGCCAGCAGCGGCGAGAAACAGTGCTGAATCTGAAGGAACACTTTTTCTTCCCGCTGTTGTTTGACCATTTGCGCCAGATAAGCCAGCTGCTCAGCTGTCGGATAGGTATTCATCTCCCCTTTGGCGGTTGGCATCGGTTCAATGATCAAAATGGTTGGCACCTCGTATTTTTCAGCCAGTTCAATCATTCCCGGAAGCGTGTCGACGGTATTGCGATGCGCGACCCAATTGATCGCGGATTCCGTGAAGTGGTTTCTGCGCAGAACTTCCAGCGCCGAGACAGAATAGCGGTATCCGTCCCGTGTAAGTGAATTCTTTTCTTCCGTTGGCGCGTTGAGGGATACATAGATTGTATCAATTCCGGCCTCTTTCAGTTTTTGAAGCGCGGTATCGTCGAAATGCCATCCGGAAACAGCGATGCTCGGCGCCAGGCCCATGCTGCTTGCCGCCTGAACGGCCTCATACAGATGGGGGTAGCACATGGTTTCCCCGCCGCTGAGTTCGACATGTGTGGCTCCGAGCTCCCTGGCCTGTTTCATCGCGTTTACAGCGGTTTCCAGGGGAATATGGCGTCCGCCCTCCAGGGAGCAGTAGCACTGCGGACATCGCAGCGGGCAGCAGGTGGTCAGCTCAATATTGATCCCCGTGAGTTGATAATTCTGATTCATAGGCTCCCTCATCTCAAAAAAAGACTCCTGAGACGGAATCTTTCGCGTCCCAGGAGACCAAACCTTAACGATTCATCAATGCGCGCTCTTGTACCACTTATAGACTGCCAGACCGGCCGCTCCGACCGCGAAGATCGCCTTCCCGACGGCCCACAAAGACACGCCGGCGCCAAGGGTAATCGCGAAACCGCCCGCGACGTTCTCGAGGGAGTCCTCATCCAGCTCATCGCTGTTAAGCTTTTCAAAATACTGATTCATGGTCGCTCCGAGGGCATCCACTTCCTCGATGGTCATCTCAACACCGTTTTCAGCGAGCAGTTTCTGAACCGCCTGTTCAGACTCCTGGCCCAGCATTTTCATCACGAATTCCTTGTCTTCCATCAGCTGATTGAATTTGTTTGCGCTTTCGGTAGTCATTTCTGTTCTCCTTTCATTCTCCCTGGTTTGTGTTGATAAGTTTTTTATTTCTGCCTTCCGGTATTACCAGATCGGCTTCTTGCCCTTTGCTTTGCGGCTGTTGTTGACCTCGGCCATGACGCCTCCCAGAAGGGAAACGCCCGCAGCGATGCATCCAATGGCGGTCAGCGTCGTTGTGGTAATAACGAAGCCGCCGCTGACGTCCTCAAGCTTGTCCTCGTCCAGCTCGGCGCTGTCGCCGTAGAGCTTTTCAACGATCTGATCGATTTCTTCCATGGTGAAGTCAACGCCCTTTTCCGCAAAGGCCTTCTGGACTTCCTCGTTGGTTTCCAGCTGCGACAGTTTTCTGACAAAGACCTCATCGTCCAGCAGTGCTTTAAACTGATCCATATTGGCGGCCATTTTTTATACTCCTTTCTTTTCCCGTGCTTTTTTCAGTATGTAAGCCAGTCCGATTCCTAAAACTGTTCCGATCGCCGTGAAGATAAACGAAGTTCCCGCAAACTGATCCACAACGACCCCAAGGCACAAACCAAATCCGACGTCAGAAGCGAACGACAGGATTTCCACGCCCTTGCCTTTTTTCTCCATAATGGTTTCTCCCCGGCCCTCCTTCCTGATCGTGTTGGGTTTCTGAACATCTATACACGGGAACGGGAAAACTGTTTCATTTATTTCATGCTCTGGCAAATTATTCTGTTTTCTGTTTTTTTTCGCTGCCCGCGTCGCTGAAGAATGTCATCATGAAGCCGATTCCCACGGATCCCATCCAGAAGGAAGCGTCGAAGGTGCTGCGAATGCCGGGAGGGTTCACGATAAAGGTTCCTTTTTCCTTTTTTCTGCGGAGCATGGCCGAAAGAACCCCGTTCGCCTTTTCCGTTTCGCCCGCCCTGAGCAGCGCAAGGATCCAAAGCGCGTTTCCCTGATCAAGGGTATCCGTCTGGAGAAGCCGATCCCGCTTCATCAGGCATTCCAGCGAGATCTCCGCGGCGGACCGGGCCTTTTCCATCAGCCTTGCGCATACGCCGGAACCGGCAGGATCCTTCCCGCGTCCTTCATGCGCGCAGCTGAGACAGTCCAGCGCAAACGCCGAAGCCAGATAGATTCCAGCCTCGCAGGGCTCTTTTGGCGCCAGCCATTTCGGCTGAATACTTCCATCGCGCCAGCCATTGATCTGCGAGTCATATTCCGACAGGATCCTCTCAAACGCCGCCAGTGCCGACTCCCCGTACCGGTCTTCCCCGAACCGGGAGTAGGCCGCGCACAGGGCAGCGCCTGTTCCCGCCAGGCCCCGGGGAAAATCGGCCGCGGCGGATTCCGACTCCAGGAGCCTTTCAGCGCAGAGGCGTATGCCGGCATCTGCTTTTTCTGTTGCAGGCAGGGCGGACAAGCCCAGCAGCAGTCCGGCCGTTCCTTCCGCCGCGGAGGAACGGGGGGACTGGGGCATATTCCATACGAAAACCAGATCGGTCAGCCTGGCGCACAGACTGTCCGCGGCCCTGATTCCCGCGCGGTTCATCCCCCGGCAGGCCTGCAGGAGGCCTCCGAAACCCGTGTCCCGTCCCGGCGGAATGACGGCCTGCAGGTCTTCCGCGCCTTCCCCCAGCTTTTCCCAGGAACCCAGTTCCTCCTCCATCCGGCGGACAATCATTCCGGCCAGATCCGCGGCCTCACGCCTCAGCTCCGCCGGCAGGCCGGACCGCATGATTCCGGCGCAGAACTGTGCCGCGTCCGCCAGGCAGGTCAGGTTTCCGCAGTCCGTCATGGCGTTCATGAAAACAGAAGTGCTCAACCAGAAGGGTTCGCCGTCCGGGGTATGGATCAGGTCTCCCCGCAGTTCCTTCAGGATTCCGCTTATTTCCGCTTCCAGGCGATCCGCATCGATCCTTTCTCCGACCCGGATTTCCGTTTTGTTCCGATCCGTTTCTTGCTCATCCACCGGCGCGTGGCGGAAGAAGAAGCGGATCAGTTCCGTTTCGAACCGCTTTTCTTCCCCCGACAGGCGCGAAAGAAATCTCTTCGCGGTTTCCTGAGGGCTTGAGCGGAAGAAATTCGGGCAGACGACCATTTCGGGGGACGCTCCGCAGAGATCCCGGCCGTCAATCGCGGAGCAGTAATAAGGAATATCCCCGTTCAGGAGGCAGTCCCATTCATATTGGGTCATTTTCTGACTGACTTTTTCATCGGGAGACTTGTTTGTTCTGCGAAGTTTTTCGCGGATCTCCAGCCTCGTTTCCGTATCCTTCAGATATTTCGGCTGATAAAGCATGTCACGGATCAGACAGTAGTATCGGGTATTCTTCAGAACGGAGCGAAGGGCCGCCTCCCTTCGGGATCCGATGATCTCCAGGATCTCCTCCCGATGGCGCAGCACGCGCGCGTAACCCTCCCCGAAGCCCTGTATGAAGTTTTCCTCATAGCCAGTTACGGGCACAGGCTTTCCCTCCAGAACGGGCAGGCAGGCAAAGCTGCCGTCCTCCCCCCCGTAAAGCGGAGAAAAAAGCGGCGCCTGAAAATCCCTGACCGGAAGAACGGCGGTGCGGATCAGGGAGCTTTCCAGATAAAGCCTGTCCCCGCGCCGCTCAGACCGGCTTTCTTCGGAATCCGGAACCAGACCGGGGCAGAGGATGGTCTCTACGTCCGCGCAT
Organism: uncultured Clostridia bacterium; assembly: GCA_947166205.1. The sequence goes on along the minus strand of CAMVDI010000001.1, from coordinate 2,311 downwards.
GCAGGTTTCGCTCCGCAGGCAATGATATTCTCCTGGTGCATGTCCGTGCTGCCCAGGCCGTGAAACAGGGCCGAAAGCATTCCGAAATTCCGATAATAGGAAGCGATGTCCTCTTCCGTATTTACGGGCTCATGCTCCAGGCAGGAAACAAACGCGTATCCCTTTCCTTCCACCACGTCCGCGGCCGCCGTGCAGTCGGAGAACCAGGCCGCGACGATCTCATGGTACAGGCTGTCTATCCCGCAGTCATGGGGCTTGTAGTATACCGTGCCCGCGTCCGTAACCACGGCCAGCACGCAGCGGCCGTTCCGATGAACATCCGACCCGCCGGCGGACAGCTTCAGAATCCAATGTATCTTCTTCCCGCCGAAAAAACGGCGGGATATTTCCTCCCGGCGGTCCGCGAAGGCCTGAAGGAATTCCCGGATGCTGTCCGTATAATTTTGCCGGATTTTATTCTTATATTCACCGAGAAGCGGATACTTCCCCGCCAGAAAGGCTTCGATTTCTCCGGATGCCCTCTGATACAGCGCCTCCGCGGCATTTCTCGCCGCTTTTTCCCGGGGCTTGCCCAGAATCATGCCGACTGGATCCGCATATCCCGTGTCTCCCCGGATTTCCGTCCACAGAGCCTGCTGAAAAAGCGTCTCCATCCGGTCGAAATAATTCTGTTCCAGGCACTTCTCCGCTTCTTCGCTCAGAAAAGCCGCCGCCCCGGGAACGGCCTTCCGGATGCTGCCCAGCGTTTCCTTTGCGTCCTGCCGGAGAAAGTCCATGCACCGGCTTTCCCTCAGCACCTCCGCAATCACATCTCTGCTCTCATCCATATTCTACAACCTTATGCGATCCTTTCACAAATCTTCTTTGTTATGTATACAACAGCGGTTCCATTCCGGTTTCACTGCCTGCGGCCCGGATGAATCAGGCATGTTCACATATTCGCAAGTGCTCGGAATCACCGTTCGGATCGGCACTTCTTCCTACAGAAAGAGAACCACTGAGAAGGCAGAAGATCTTCAAATTGAAAAACAGAAAAATAAAACAGAAAAAGCAGGAAATGTAACAGTGCAGAATGAATTGTATATAGATGGATAATGTGGTTTCGATTGAAATGCCGGGGAAGAGAGACTGCCGTCAGATGAAGACGGTACTATGAACGGTGGGACAGATGAAGGATATCCATGAGTTTTGCCCTTTGTGGGGCGAATGGGAAGTGGAAAAAAAGCTCGGCGAAGGATCCTTCGGCGCCGTGTGGAAGGTCAAACGGGATGTGATCGGCGGGAAGATCTACTATGCCGCCGTGAAGCATATTTCCATTCCCAAGGATGAGGCGGAGATCGATACCCTGATCGGAGAAGGGGTTTTCTCGGATGAGGAGTCCGCGAGGCATTATTACAATTACATGCTTCAGTCCATCGCGGATGAGATCGACGCGATGCACAAGCTTCAGGGGTACACGAATATCGTCACCTATGAGGATCATAAGATTATCCCCAAAGAAGGGGATATCGGGTATGATCTCTTTCTCCGCATGGAGCTGCTGACCCCTCTGACAGAACGTATCAAAAAGGGAATGTCCACACAGGATGTTGTCGCGCTGGGAAAGGATATCGCCACAGCGATCAGCGTCCTGAGCGATCATCAGATGATCCATCGGGACATCAAGCCCCAGAATATCTTTGTAAACGACAGGGGGATCTATAAACTCGGGGACTATGGGACGGCCAGGGCGCTGGGAACCGGCGCGACGGCCATGTCCCGGAAGGGCACCTACAACTACATGTCCCCTGAGATCTACAGCAATCAGAAGGCGGATATCCGGGCGGATATCTACTCCCTGGGCCTGGTGCTGTACCGGCTGCTGAACGGAAACCGGCTTCCCTTTCTGCCCGTCAACGAAAGAATCACCAGCGAGGACAGCGATAACGCGGTCGTGCGCCGCGTATCCGGTGAACAGATTCCGCCACCGCGGTACGCGGACGAGGAGCTGGCGGGGATCGTTCTGAAGGCCTGCGCGTTCCATCCGGATGACAGGTTCGCCAGCGCGGAGGAGATGATCAGCGCGCTGGACGGGTACCGAATGAAGGGCGAGGAGCATCTTCAGAGCGATGAAGAGGATAAAACCGTATATGACACCTATGAATTCAGATTCAGCGGTACCGGTTCCTCTGCCCGCGGAGGATCGAATGAAAGGGGATATGTAACCCCGAAACCGGCTGAGCCTGCGGCGGTTCCGACGGAAAATGAGGCTACCGTAGCCTCCCCGGAGAGCGGATCCGCGCAGCCTTCCCAGCCGGCAGAGAACCGGACC